>NZ_DASVYD010000032.1:0-105334 GCF_036392335.1 Vitreimonas sp. | reverse complement strand
GGCGGCGGCGGCGGCGGATTCCGCAGCGGCCCGCGCGAGGGCGGCGGCGGCTTTGGCGGCGGCGATCGTCCCCCGCGCCAACCTCTGGGTGATCCGCAAGACGGCACTGTGAAGTTCTTCAACGGCGCGCGCGGCTTCGGCTTCATCACGCCGGACGGCGGCGGCGCGGACGTATTCGTCCATGTCAGCGCTGTAGAGCGTGCGGGTCTGACGCAACTGGTCGAAGGCCAGCGCGTGAACTTCCAGACCCTGCCCGACACGAAGGGCAAAGGTCCGAAGGCCGTGAACCTGAAGATCAACGACTAAGCTTCGCGCGTCGCGCAAAGATGAAAGGCCCGCCGTTGCCGGCGGGCCTTTTTATTGCCCCTGCTCGCCCACGATGGGCGAGAATATCATTGCAACGGCATAAAGATCTCAATGCGCGTCTGACCGCCTTCGGGCGTGGCTTGTTGATGCACGACCTCCCACGGCAGGCCGTTCTCGCGCAGCGGCACGCGATGCGCTTGGAGGTAGGCGTTCATCTGCAAATAGGCGGTGCGCACCTGCGTGCGCGAGCCTTCGACCAGCACATGCATCGCTTCGCCTGACGGGGTTTGGCCCAGCTGCACGCCCACTACGGTAAGCGGCGTCGGGCCTGAAAAGGGGTAGCCGACGCGGAAGCTCATGCGGCCGCTATTGGCGTCGAAATCAGTGACCACCCGAACCAACGGGCCAGCTTGCGTCAGATTGTATTCCGTCATGAAGCGGCGGACTTGGTCGAGGCCGATGGCTTCGGCCCGATCGATTTCGGCTTGGTCTGAAGTGGAGGTCTCCACCGTCGAATAGACGAAGGATTGCGGCTCCACCGTATCGAACATCGGGTTGAGCCCCTCGAAATCGACGTTCGGCAGCTGCTCGGCCAGCGTCTTCAAGCGGGCCAAGCCGTTGTCGAGTTCGGTCTGCACCATGCCGCGCATGACAAGGTTCATGTAGCGGCAGGGCACATTGATCCAGCCTTCGGCGCATTGGGCGGTGATCGTCCACGATACGTGCGTGCCGCCTTCCACAGGACGTAATTCCTGCCGCGAGTTGAGCGTCGCCCGTTCGCCGATCTCGATGATGCCCTCGACCTCTTCGTTCTCGGTCGAGTTTACGATCGACATGCGGCCGGCGCCGACTTCGCGTACATTGCTCGACCAGCGCATCGACTGGCCGGAACCGGGCTCGCCGGAGAAGCTGTAATCGGCGTCCGGATCGCGGGCGTAAAAGGGCGACCATTCCTTGGCGATGCGCAGATCGTTCATCATCGCGAACACGGCCGCGCGCGGGCGCTCAACCGTGGCTTCGCGCACCACTTCGAGGTTGTTGGGCAATAGGAAGCGACCAACGCCGTAAAGCGCACCGGTGATCAGGGCGATCACCAAGACAAACCAGAGAAACCACCTCATGCGCCGCCTTCCCCTTCGCGGAAGCGACAGGCCTTATCATCGGTGGAACCGGTTCGCCACGCGCGACCTTGCACGCTTGCAAACATGCAGCCAGCCTCGCGCCAAGCGCGAACCTTTACCTTATTCTTGAGCGCCATCACCCAACCCGGACAGCGCCCCCCCAGTCCGGATGGTTACCACGGCGAAAGCCGGGGGGTGAACCCGCCCCTGCATGTGCACAATGCGATCTCAGCCGCGTGTGGCGTCCCAGACATCAAATTCGTAGGCGATGCAGCGTTCCATCATCTCGCGCCAAACCGGCTCGGCGATGGCCCAGGAGAGGCCGTGTCTCTCGGCCTCGGCCTTCACATTGGCCAGAACCTGATTGATCCGCGCTTCGTCGCGCACCACCGAGCGGCTCGGTTTGATGCGGGCGGCGGCGTCCATATAGCCCTGGCGGCGGGCGATCAGCGCCACCAGCATGCGGTCGATTTCATCCACGCCGGCGCGGACATCGAGCATGGTCTGGCAATCGGCGGGATCAGGCGCGGCGAACGCGCGCTCCGCCTTCAGTTTGTCGTGTCGGATGTCATCCATGAGGCTCTCTTGGGCCGATCGGAAAAGCCCGTCCAGGGGCTCCAGGGCCGCAGGGTCAACGCCGCCGGACCCCGCCCTATTCGAGGCCGAAATCTGCGCCCGGCGCCCGCAATTCCGCTTCGCCGATGCCAGGGAACACGACCGGAATCCGCATCGACCATCCCGACTCCACCACGGGCGGCGGTCGATCGACGAAGCGGATGGATATTTTGGCCTCGAAATCGAGGGTCCCCAACCGAACCAAAGCGCGCGTCAGCCGGCGCGCCTCGTTCACGTCGCGCGGCGACGCCTGTGCCATGCGCGCGGCGGCGTCCGGCGTGAGAATCACGAATACTCTGATCATCGGTGAACTCTTTCGCCCCCGGCCCCGGCGAAGCTTCAGCGCGCGGTCGGCGTGCCTCCAGACACGACGCGAGCGGCGATCGCGCAGCTCTCAGCGGCGCACGCATAGAGCCACAGACGGACGAAATGCCGCCCGGTTTGGGTGGGCGTGATCTGCACGAACGGCGTGTCGTCGCGCGCATTGTCGCGTTCGACCAGCGCCCCGTCCGCGCCGTAGATTTCCATGTCGAGATCCGAGCAGGCATCGTCGCACGCCGCGAACACGCGATAATTCACGCCCTCATCGAGATAGATCGACCAAAGGTGCGGCCGGTCGAGCCGCATGGGCAGCTCCAAGTCCGGGATTGTAAGCTCGCGTGCGTAACCCGCCGTCTCATGGACAGCCATGCCGTGTTCGAGATATCCCCGCACCCGCGTATCTTGCGCCAGCGCATTCGGCGCGCCCCACGCGGCCACGGCGAGTCCGGCGCCAAGCGCCTGGGCCCACCTCCGCATTGTTCGACTCCCCTAGCTCGTTCTTGTTCTAAGCGAGATATCCACAAGGGGTACGCCTGTAAGACGATATGATCAACGCATCCAAACCCCCATCTATGATGGTCTAAACTGCAGACTCGCATGAGCGGCGCCGACAAACCCACCCTGCCCGAATTGGAAGGCCTGCCCGGCGAAGATGCGCCGACCCCCGAGCTGAAAGGCATCGAGGCGATCCGCGACGCGTGGAAGCGCATGCCGGCCAAGCCTGGCGTCTATCGCATGCTCGGCGCCGACGGGGAGGTGCTTTACGTCGGCAAGGCCAAGAGCCTGAAGAACCGCGTGGCGATGTACGCGCAGGGGCGCGGCCACACCAACGCGATCTATCGGATGATCCATCAGACGGCATCGATGGAGATCATCGTCACCGCGACTGAAACCGAAGCGCTGCTGCTCGAAACCAACATGATCAAGCGGCTGAAGCCGCGCTACAACGTGTTGATGCGGGATGACAAAAGCTTCCCGTACATCGCCATCCGCACGGATCATGCGTATGCGGCGTTGCAGAAGCATCGCGGCGCCAAAAGCTTCAAAGGCAAATTCTACGGACCGTTCGCCAGCGCCGGCGCGGTGAATCGCACGCTGAACACGTTGCAGAAGGCGTTTCTGCTTCGCTCGTGTTCGGACTCGACGTTCAGCGGCCGCACGCGGCCGTGCATGCTGTTTCAGATCAAGCGCTGCTCGGGCCCCTGCGTTGGGCTGGTGGACGAGCAGGAATATGCGGCGCTGGTGAAGGATAGCGTCGACTTTCTCGAAGGCCGCTCTGTGCAATTGCAGGATCGCTTGGCCGAGGAGATGCGCGACGCCGCCGATAGGCTTGAGTTCGAGCACGCCGCGCGGCTGCGCAATCGCATCCGCGCACTCGCCAGCGTGCGGGCTTCGCAGGGCATCAACCCGTCCACCTTCGACGAGGCGGACGTGTTCGCGTTGCACAACGAAGGCGGCCAATCCTGTATTCAGGTGTTCTTCTTCCGCGCCGGCCAAAACTGGGGCAATCGCGCTTATTTTCCGCGCCATAATGTCGAGGAAGCGCCTGCGGAAATCCTCTCCGCCTTCCTCGCGCAATTCTACGATGACCGCGAACCGCCGAAACTCGTGCTGACCAGCATCGAACCGACGGATCGCGAGTTGCTAGAAGAAGCGCTCTGTATCCGCGCTGAGTGCAAAGTCGAAATTCGAAAGCCCGAGCGCGGCGAGAAGCGCGAAATCGTGGAAGCGGCTTTGCTGAACGCCCGCGAAGCGCTGGGCCGGCGCATGGCCGAAACCGGCAGCGTCGCAAAATTGTTGGATGGCGTGCAGGAAGTCTTCGGCTTGGCGCAACGCCCAGAACGCATCGAAGTGTACGACAACAGCCACATCCAAGGCACGAACGCGTTGGGCGCGATGATCGTCGCCGGCCCCGAAGGCTTCACGAAGACCCAATATCGCAAGTTCAACATGAAGACCGCCGACTTCAACGGCGACGATTTCGCGATGATGAAAGCGATGATCCGGCGGAGGTTCGCGCGGATGTTGGCTGAGCGCGACGAAGATGACGCCGCCAATCCTCCCCCGCTCGCGGGGGAGGTCGCGAGCGAAGCGAGCGGGAGGGGGGAGTTGGGCGACACGCTCCCCTCAGTCTCGCGCGATGCGCTCGACAGCTCCCCCGCAAGCGGGGGAGCATCCGAAGGCGGCAAAATCGCGGATGGCGGCGTGGATTTCTCGAAGGAGCGCGACGTCGACTCCGCCGACACAAAATTCGCCGCATGGCCCGACCTTGTCCTGATCGATGGCGGCGAGGGCCAGCTCAATGCGGCGCTGGAGGCGCTCGAAGAACTGGGACTCAAAAACAAAATCCGCATCGCCGGCATCGCCAAGGGCGTGGACCGTGACGCCGGCCGCGAGCGCTTCTTCATTCCCGGTCGCGCGCCATTCCGGCTCGACGAGAAAAGCCCGGTCCTCTACTACCTGCAGCGGCTGCGTGACGAGGCGCACCGCTTCGCCATCGGCGCCCATCGCGGCAAACGCAGCGCCGGCATCGCGAAGAATCCGCTCGATGAAATCGGCGGCATCGGCCCCGCGCGCAAACGCGCGCTGCTTGATCGCTTCGGTTCAGCGCGCGGCGTCTCGCGGGCGGGCTTGGCGGAATTGGAAGGCGTCGAAGGCGTCAACAAAGAACTGGCGAAGCGCATCTATGACTTCTTCCACGACAATAAACGCTGATTCGGACCGCCGGCTTCCAGCCGGCATACGGTGCCTGCGCATGCACAAGCGGGGCGCCTTGGTGAAACACAATTGCCGGCTGGAAGCCGGCGGTCCGAAGGTTGAGTGACGTGAAAAACCTTCCGACCACCCTCACGATCTTCCGCATCATCGCAGCCCCCCTTCTCGCAGGCGCGGTGCTCTACGCCTCGACGCTGCTCTACAGCGACCCCTATCTCGCGGGCTTCATCTACGCGCTGATCTTCATCTTCTTCGTGATCGCCGCGCTCACCGATTGGCTCGACGGTTATCTCGCACGCAAGCTGGACGCAGTGACGCCGCTCGGCGCCGCCCTCGATCACGCCGCCGACAAAGTGCTGATCACCTGCATGCTGGTCGCTCTTGCGTTCGCGGCGCTGCCGATCGGGCTGGTTGCCGCATCCGTGCTCATCCTAGGCCGCGACGTCGCTGTCGCCGGCTTGCGCGAAGGCATCGCGGCGCAGGGCAAGTCATTGCCCGTCAGCCAACTCGGCAAATGGAAGGCCGCCGCGGAGATGGCGGGCGTCGGCGCTTTCCTGGCGTTTCAGACAGCCGCGCTTCTGCAGGCGGACGGCTTCATCGTGGCAGGTTTAGATATGGCCGCGCGCGTGCTGATCTGGGCGGCGGCGGCGTTGGCGCTGTTGAGCGGCGCGCAATATCTCGGCGCGCTCTTGAAGCGCGCTTAGTCGACGCGGCCGAACTCGACCACGTTCAGCACGATAATGGCCACGATAAAGGCCAGGATCGCGATCATGGCGGGGTTGGTGAACATCGTGAAGAAGTCGAGCATCGGCTTCGCCCATAAAAACAGAGTCGTGCTCGCATAAACGATCCGCGCCGGCGGAGCCAGAGCAGGGTTGACGCACGCCAATATTCAACCTATTGGTTGAATATGCAGACCACAGCCGCCCTCGACGACACCATGCTGGCCCTGTCCGACCCAACCCGGCGGGCGATCCTAAGCCGGCTGGCCTCCGGCGAAGCCCGCGTCACCGATCTGGCGGCGCCCTTCGCGATGTCGCTCAACGCGGTCTCCAAGCACATCCGCATCCTGGAGCGCGCGACCCTGGTGCGCCGGCGCCGCGCCGGTCGGGAGCATGTTCTGTCACTGAACCCCGCCCCGCTCGACGAAGCCGCTGCCTGGATCGAGCAACAACGCACATTCTGGAATTCCAGCCTCGACGCCCTCGAGCGCGCCCTGGCTGAGCACGAAGACTAAGGAGCCCCCCATGCAATTCGGCGAAATCGTCACCCCCACCACGTTCCGTCTTGAACGCACGCTGAACGCGCCAATCGAGCGCGTGTGGTCCTATTTCGTGGACGCCGACAAACGCAGCCGCTGGTTCACGGCCGGGGATAATTTCACCGCGAACGGCCAAGCCTTCAGTATTCTGTTCGCGCACCGCAATATCACCAACGAAAAGCCGCCCGAACGCTGGGCGCAGATGGAGAGCGGCGAATTTCCGATGAGCGGCCGCGTGCTCGCCTTCGATCCCCCACGCCTGCTGGCGATCACCTGGGGTGATGGCGATGAGCATGTGTCCGAGGTGCGTTTCGAGTTCGAAGCACGCGGTGAGGAAACGCTGTTGAAGCTGACCCACACCAAGATCGATACGATCGATCACACCCGCGATTTCGCCGGCGGCTGGACAGCGCATCTCGAAACGCTCGCAACGGTGTTGGCGGGCAAGCCGGCCAACCATTTCTGGGCCGACGTCGTCACCGCGCACCATGCATATGAGACGCGCCTGTGAGCGAGACGCCCTCGATCCGCGTCGAACGCACGATCAGCGCGCCCGCGGAGCGTGTGTTCGACGCGTGGCTTGATCCAGTATGGATTGGACGCTTCATGTTTGGGCCGCATCTGCGCGACGAGCAGGTCGTGAGCTTAAGCAATCAGGCGCATGTCGGCGGCGTGTTCAACTATCGCGTGACGCGCCAAGGCGTGGAGATCAATCACACCGGCACGTATCGCGAAATCGATCGGCCACGGCGTTTGGTGTTCACCTGGGGCGTCGATGCAGAGCAAGGCGATCTGAGCGTGGTGACGATCGAGATCACGCCACAAGGTGAAAGCTGTGTGCTTGTGCTGACGCATCGGCTACATCCCGATTGGGCCGAATACGCCGAGCGCACGCAACAAGGCTGGACCAAGATCGTCGGCGATTTGGCGAACGCGCTTGCTTAAGCGGCTTGCACCAGGCTCAGCAAATTCAGATCCGGGTCGTGAAACCACGCGACCTTGGTCCCGTCGGGCGCGGACCAAATGCCTTTGGGGTCCTGCACGAAGAACGGATAGCGTACGAAGGCGACGCCTTTCGCGGTGAGGCCGTCGACGGCGGCGTCGATATTGTCGACGTTAAAGGCGAGCACCGCGTAGGCCGGCGGCGTCACGGCAGGTACGCGCGACACGCGGATGCGGCCATTCTTGCCTTCGAACACCAAGGCGAAGCCGTCATCGTTGATGAATTTCAGGCCAAGCACATCAGCGTAAAACGCCTTCGCCGCCTCGGGCTTCAGCGTGCCGAGCAGCGGCGTGAATGGTGCGGTTGCGAGCATGGCGGGTCTCCCTCGCGGGCGACACTACCCACAAAACAAAACCGCCGGCCAGTGGCCGGCGGTCCGTGTTTTATGCGCCTTGCGGAGCTGCGCCGCCCCAGCCGCCGCGGGCTGGCGCTTCGTCTTCATCCGTCACCGGCAGCGCCGGCGTCGGCGGCAGCGGCGTTTGCGGGGTGTCCTCCGGACGATCCAGCTTTTCGCCGCGCATGACCTTGGCGATCTCCTCGCCGTTCAGTGTTTCGTATTCGAGCAGCGCTTCGGCCAGATATTGATGCTCCTGCGCCTTCTCGGTGAGGATGCGCTTGGCTTCGACATAGCCTTCGTTGACGAGGCGCTTCACCTCTTCATCGATCTTCTGCGCCGTGGCTTCGGAGATGTTTTGGTTCTTCTGCACGCTCATGCCGAGGAACACTTCGTCATTGTTGTCGCCATAGGCGACGAAGCCGAGTTCGTCCGAATAACCCCAACGGGTGACCATACTCTTGGCCAGACGCGTGGCGGCGGCGATGTCGGAAGCGGCGCCCGACGTCACTTTGTCCTTGCCGAAATGCAGTTCTTCGGCGACGCGGCCGCCCATCATCACGGCCAGACGCGAGGTCATCTGGGTGAAGTTCATCGAATAGCGGTCGCTCTCCGGCAGCTGCATCACCATGCCGAGCGCACGGCCGCGCGGAATGATGGTGGCTTTGTGCACCGGATCGCTCTCAGGCACATTGAGCGCGACGATGGCGTGGCCGGCTTCGTGCCAAGCGGTGAGCTGCTTTTCGCTTTCGCTCATCACCATCGAACGGCGCTCGGCGCCCATCATGACTTTGTCTTTCGCGTCCTCGAATTCCTTGTTGGTGACGACGCGCTTTCCGCGCCGCGCCGCGAGCAAGGCCGCTTCGTTCACAAGGTTGGCGAGATCGGCGCCGGAGAAACCCGGCGTTCCGCGGGCGATGGTTTTCAGATCGACGCCCTGCGCCACCGGCACATTGCGTGTGTGCACGCGCAGGATCTTTTCGCGGCCCGGCAGGTCGGGGTTCGGCACCACGATCTGGCGGTCGAAACGGCCCGGACGCAGCAGCGCCGGATCGAGCACGTCGGGACGGTTGGTCGCCGCGATCAGGATGATGCCTTCATTGGCTTCAAAGCCATCCATCTCGACGAGCAATTGGTTGAGCGTCTGTTCGCGCTCGTCATTGCCGCCGCCGAGGCCGGCGCCGCGGTGGCGGCCGACGGCGTCGATTTCGTCGATGAAGATGATGCAGGGCGCATTCTTCTTGGCCTGCTCGAACATGTCGCGCACGCGGCTGGCGCCAACGCCGACGAACATTTCAACGAAGTCCGAACCGGAGATCGAGAAAAATGGCACATTGGCTTCGCCGGCGATGGCGCGCGCGAGCAGCGTCTTACCGGTGCCGGGCGGGCCGACGAGCAGCGCGCCTTTCGGAATCTTGCCGCCCAGGCGTTGGAACTTGCCGGGGTCCTTCAGAAACTCGACGATCTCGCCCAGTTCTTCCTTGGCTTCATCGATGCCAGCGACGTCCTCGAAGGTCACGCGCCCCTTGGCTTCGGTGAGCAGGCGCGCCTTCGATCGGCCGAAGCCCATGGCGCCGCGCCCGCCGCCTTGCATCTGACGCATGAAGAAGAACCACGCGCCGATCAGCAGCAGCATCGGCAGCACGCCGAGCAGGATGTCTCCGAGGCCCGGACCGCGCTGCGGACGCTCCGTGTTCACGACGACGTTGGCCGCATCCAAACGCTCGACCACAGGCGCCATCGTGCCATTCGGAAGATAGGTGATGTATTTGCCGTCCGTCGCGGTCGAGAGCAGTGCGTCGCCCTGCGTCGTCACCGACGTGATCTGCCCCGCTTCGACGCGATTGAGCAGCTCCGAATAGGACAATTCGGTCGCGCCGCGCGTGGCGCTCGGACCTTGCATCACCGTGAAGAGGACCACGAGAACGAGGGCGACGACGCCCCAGATCAGCAATGAACGGATCGGCATTGAGCAACCTTCTGGCCGCCGCCGAGCGTTCGGCCCGGCGCGGAAATACTTTCTTCAGCAAGATAGGGACCGCGCCCGCCGCTGAACACCCCTCACTAGCATGATCCCGGTCAAGGCCCGGTGAACGCGGACGTAGAAATTTGCCCTAATTTCACAAGGGTTGCGGCGCATTAACCGCAGCCGCGAAGGCATGTCGCACACGCTCCGCCGTCAGGGACCGCCACGCCACATCGCCAGCGGCCGCGTCGAGCGGCGCGCGCCGCCCGGCCTGCTCCAAACTGAGCAGCGCGGTATTGCGGTCTGGAACCGCCCGCCAGCCGGGCGCCCGCGCCGTCAACGCGATACGTCCGTCCCAAATCACAGTTTGGTTCGCCGGCAGCGGCAAGGCTGGCGCCGGTTGCGCGCCGTCGGCGCGCCCCAACACCGCGCCTGGATCGCGCCCGAGGGTGACGACCTTCGGATGCGCCTGAAACAACACGCCGCCATGTGTGCTGCCCTGAAAGTCCGGCCCCATAACGCGCAGCTCCAAATCCGCCATCTGCGATAACGGCGCCTCGCGCGCTGCGCCCGCCGCCGCCGCCATCAACACGGCGAGCGCCCGCTGACGCACGAGCGCTGGGCCCCTCCAGGCGGCCCGGACAATGGAAACGCCAATATCCAATGTCGCCGCCCGCGCGATCAAAGCGGCGGCGTCGCGATCAAGCGCATCGACGTGCGCGCGCAGCCGCCCGGCCATCGCGACGAAGCGCATGGGATCAAGTCCCGCTGTCGCCAACGCCGCCAAACGTGCGCGGACACGCACGCGCTCGAATCTTGGATTCGTGTTCGCGGGATCATCGATCCAATCTGCGCCACGATCACACAGATATGCGCGTAGCTCTTCGCGCCGGGCGCCGAGCAGCGGTCTTGCCACGTAGAGCTCGCGCCCCTCAGGCCACAGCGGGGCGGCGGCGAACGGAGCGATGCCCGCGAGGCCACGCCAGCTCGAACCGGCGCCGGCGCGCATGAACACGGTCTCGGCTTGGTCGTCGGCGCTGTGCGCGGTGGCGATGACCGTCGCGCGCTGCGTACGCGCGTAGGCACAAAGCGCCGCATAGCGCGCCGCCCGCGCCGCCAGCTGCGCCGCTTTCGGGCCATTCGGCCAATGCAGCGTCAGCACCTCGCCCTGTACGCCAAGCGCCGCAGCAAAACCAAGCGCACGGCGCGCATCTTCGGCGGAACCGTCACGCAAAGCATGATCCACGACGCCCACGCGCAGATGCGCCGCACCAAATGCCGCGAGGAGCAAATGCAACAGCGCCACGGAATCGCCGCCGCCGGAGAGCGCGACGAGCACCGGTCCGTCGCACGCGCGCATGCGCTCGATCGTCAGCGGATCGAGCATCGCAAACTCAGGAGCTTTAGAGCGTTAAGCGCCGCACTGGGCCGCGCGGGCTTCGCGGGTGGCGAGATCGCGGATGTTGCGCGGCGCGTTGGGATAGCGCGTCGCGAGCGAGGAGAACGCGCCACAGCCTTCGCTGCGTTGTCCATTGCCGATAAGCGCCATGCCGAGGCGTACTTGTGCTTCGGCCGCGCGCGGTCCGTTCGGCGCGGCGCGCATGTAGGCGAGGAAGTTCTGCGACGCATCGCGATAATTGTTGCGCGCCAGCTGCGTGTAGGCGAGCCAAAACCGCGCATCGACCGCCGTGTTGGCCCGCGGGTGCGCCTGCAGGAAGTCAGCGAACGCCACTTCCGCTTCGGCGAGTTGGCCGGCGACCAGCAATTCGCGGGCGCGACTATATTGCGCGGCGGGATCAGCCGGGGCAGCCGGCGGCGGCGCGGCCGCGGCAGGCATCGTGCCGAGCGTGCCAGTCGCGGCGCGCTGGGCGTCATTCAGGGTGGAGGCTTGGCCGCCGCCGCCGGGACTGGTCTGCGCGGGCGGGTCCGTTGCGGGCGCAACGCCATCTGCCGGCGGCGTGGAGAGCGATTGGTTCACGCCAGCCAATTCGCCGACCATGCCGCGCAGCCGCGTGATTTCGCGGTCGCGCTGGATGATCTCATATTGCAGGCGCTCGTTTTCCGCTGTCGCCTCGCGGAGCTGGGTTTCCAGTTCCTCGATCCGATCCTGGCGCGCATCCGCCTGGCCGAAGGTCGGCGGCGGCAAGGTCGTCTGCGCCGCGGCTGGGGCGACAAAACAGAACCCGGCCGCGGCGAGGAAAGCCGCGAGCCGGGCGTGTTTGAAAATGAGAGCCGAACGATGCGTCATGGGAGAATTCCTAGCCGACACGCTCGGGCCAAATTTTGACGCTGCCGCCGCTTTCAGGAAAAGTGTGCAGCGGTTTTCCGTTCGAAAGCGGCGCCAACTAAATTACGAGACAGCGCCCGAAACGATCTGCGTGTGACCGTTGCGGTTGACGCTCCAAGCTTCCTCGTTCGAACGCGGGTCGAGCGGACGCTCCTTGCCGTAGGACACGGTTTCCATCCGAGTGTTGGCGACGCCCAGCGAGGCGAGATAGTCGCGGACGGCGGCGGCGCGGCGGGCGCCGAGCGCGAGGTTGTATTCGCGGGTGCCGCGTTCGTCGGCGTTGCCAGCGACGAGGATGCGGACGTTCGGGTATTGGCGCAGCCACGCGGCTTGGCGCTCGAGCACCGAACGGGCTTCGGCCGAGAGGTCGAAGCGGTCGTAGCCGAAGAACACGCGATCGCCGACCGAGACGCGGAAATCTTCCACCGAGCCCGGGACCGGGCCTTGCGGCTGTTCAACCGGCGGCGTCGGGGTCGGCGTCGGGGTCGGCGTCGGCTCAGGACGGCTCGCGCACGCGGCGAGCGACGCGATGGCTGCGGTGGCGATCAAAAACTTACGCATATGGTTAGTCCCCTTTCAGCGTGGCGTTCGGCGAACGCTGGTACCCCGGCTCGGAGCGATAATGTTGCACAAGACGAATTGTTCCTAGCGTAGAAACGTGACGTGATCACGGCAAAAGTGGCGACCAAGCCGGATCAGAGGCGTCAGTTTGCGTTGAAATCTCACGCAAATTGCGCCCAGTAAGGTCAACAGACCACAACCTCGGACCGGCGCCGCGGCCTTCGCGGAAGAACATGATCACACGCCCATTAGGCGACCACGTCGGCGCTTCGTCGAGATAGGATTCGGTTAAGATGCGTTCACCAGAACCATCAGGGCGCATTACGCCGATCGCGAAGCGCCCACCGCCTTGGCGCGTAAACGCAATGAGATCACCACGCGGCGACCAGACCGGTGTCGAATAACGGCCCTCGCCGAAGCTGATGCGGCGCTGTCCCGAACCATCGGCGTTCATCACGTAAAGCTGCGGAGAACCGCCGCGATCGGAATTGAACACGATCTGCGATCCATCTGGCGAGAAGCTCGGCGAAGTGTCGATCGCGGCATGATTGGTGAGCCGCGTGCGCGCGCGAGAGCGCATATCCATCGTGTAGATTTCGGAATTGCCGTTCATGTCCAACGTGAACACGATGCGCGACCCATCCGGCGCGAAGCGCGGTGAGAAGGTCATGCCCGGGAAATCGCCGAGCACTTCGCGGCGATTGGTTTCGAGATTGTACAGAAACACACGCGGCGCGCCCGTCTCGAAGCTCATATAGGTGATCATCTGCGTCGAGGGCGAGAAGCGCGGCGTCAGCACCATCGCGTCCGGCCCCGTCAGGAAGAACGGATTGGCGCCGTCCTGATCCATAATCATGAGGCGCTTGATCCGCCGCGTGCGCGGGCCGCTCTCGGAGACGAAGACGATGCGCGTGTCGAAATAGCCGCGCTCGCCGGTCAGCTGTTCGTAGATTTGATCGGAAATGCGGTGCGCGATGCGGCGCCAATTGTCCGGCGTCGTCGCGTATTGAAAGCCGGTCAGCGAGGTTTCACCGAACGTGTCCCACAGACGAAACTCGATACGGATGCGGCCGTCCGGCAACGGCGTGACTTGGCCCACAACGAGCGCTTGCGCGTCGATGATACGCCAATCGGCGAAACGCGGCGGCACTTCCATGGCGGTGATGCGCTCGATGAAGGCGCTAGAAGGGATCGGCCGGAAAAGCGCGGAGCGCTCCAGGTTGGCGCGGATCACTGTGGCGACCTCTTGGCCGACCTGTTGCGCCGCAGGGTTCGCGCCCATGAAGTCGTTCACCGCAATCGGCATCGGATTGAGGTGGCCCTCTTCAATATCGACGCGCAGTTGCGCGTGCGCCGGCGCTGCGAAGGCAAAGAGCAGCGCTACGGCGAACGCTGCGAAAAAGGCTCGGATCAGGCGCATGAAAATCGCTCGTCTTCCTAGGGAACCATGAAAACCAGACTCATCTCTCGCCAAATCTCATAGTGGCTGGCAAGTTCCGGGTCGTTGCTAATCGGATACGGCGCGCAATTTATGACGGCGCGGCGGGCGCTCTCCATCGCGTCGCGCACGATCGGGTTTGTTTCGTCGCCGCCTTCCACGCTGATCGTCGGCTCGGTCGCCAACGTGCCATCGCGGTTGAGATTGAATTCCACCGACACTCGAACGTGGCGCGCGCCCTCCGCTGTCGGCATACGCCAGCAGCGGCGCATCGCATCACGCATCACCCGGGCCGCACGATACTCAAGCGCCTGAGCCGCAGGCTGTTCATCGCTCAAGCCTTGCGCCGTAACTTGCATCGGCAAGCACAACAGAGCGAGCGAGAGAGGAAGAGCTACCCGCATCAAAACCTCGGCCGGAACGTGAATTCCGTCGTTCGCCAAATATCGTAATGCTCGCCGACGACAGGATCATCAGGGAACGGATAAGGATCGCACGTCTGCACGGCTCGCACCGCAGCATCAACCGCCGCACGCATCGCGGGATCAAAGGTCGAATTGCGCGGGCTTAAGACGCGCGGCCGACCGTTCAGCGTTCCATTACGGTTGATGTCGAAGGCGACCGTGACCACCAAACGATCTGGATCAGGCAAATCCACCGGCATGCGCCAGCAACGTCGCAAATGCGCCCGCGCCAACGCCCGCGCGCGATCCTCAAGCGCTGCGGCTTCCGCCGTTCCCAGCCCTGCGCCTTCTTGCGTGCGATCGGCGGTTTCGCCATTGGTCGGACGCGGACGCGTGCGATCCTTGCTGCGATCGATCAAGCCCGGATCATTGAGCAAATCCTCAAACGCATCCCGGTTGCGGTCGCGCGGGCGCGGCGTCGGCGCCGGCGCCGAGGCCGGCGTTGTCTGCGCTTCTTCAGGGACTGTTTCCTGCTCCTCGGGCGCGGCTGTCTCTTCTTCGGCTTGCGCTTCCTGCAGCGCACGAACGTTGGATTCCAGGGCGACGTCGACAATCTCGACGGGCACCACCGCGCCCGCGCGCGCCGGCAATTCCGAGCGCGCTTCCCAGGCCAACATCGTCATCAGGACAGCGCCGATGTGGCCGATGATCGAGACGACGACCCCGGGGCGCATCTTATCCGCCCCCTGCTCGCGGTTGCTGGCCTTCGCGTGTATCCGTCACCAATTGCAGCTTGGTGAAGCCGCCGGAGCTTACGCTGGCCAGCACTTGCGCCATGGTATCCCACGAGACGCGCTGATCGCCGCGAATATAAATCGCGCGGTCATAGCCGTTGTTGGAAATGGCGCGCAGCGTCGGCACCAATTCTTCGATGGTGACTTGGGTTTCCTGCAGGAAAATCACGCCATCATCGCGAATGGTGATCGAAAGCGGCTCGGTTTCGGCCGGCGATTGCTTGGCTTCGGTGCGCGGCAATTCGATCGGAATGCTCACGGTCAGCAGCGGCGCCGTCACCATGAACACGATCAGCAGCACCAGCATCACGTCCACGAAAGGCGTGACGTTGATTTCACTCAAGCGGCCGCGACGCCTGCGCGCGCGACGTCCGCCCCCCGACGAAGGCGTGAGCCCCATGCCCATTAGCGTTCGCCCAAGCGGCGCGACAGGCGCGCGGCGACTTCATCACTGAAGGTCTCAAGCCGATCGGCGAAGCGATCGAGATCGCCGGAGAATTTGTTGTAGAAGATCACCGCCGGGATAGCGGCGACGAGACCGAGGCCCGTCGCGAACAAGGCTTCGGCGATGCCGGGCGCCACGACGGCCAGGTTGGTTTGCTGTTGCTGCGCGATATTGGTGAAGGCGTTCATGATGCCCCACACCGTGCCGAACAGGCCGATGAAGGGCGCAGCCGCCCCCACCGTCGCGAGCACGCCGAGATTGCGCGAAGCGCGGCCCAGTTCGCGCGAAACTTGCGCCTGCATCAAACGGTCGGCGCGCGCCAGCAGCAAATTGGCGGCGTCGCCGGTGGGCAGGCCGGTGCGCCGCGCTTCACGGAATTCGCGCGCGGCCGCAGCGAACACGCGCGACAGCGCATCGCGCGGCCGATCACCGCCACGGTCGTCCAATTCATCCACGGAGCGGCCGGAAAAGAATTCGCGCTCGAACTTGCGCGCGCTCTGTTCCAGGTCGCCAAATTGCAGCCATTTGTCGACGGCCACTGCCCACGACCAGATCGAGGCGATAGCCAGGATCAACATCACCGCCTTCACGACCGGGTCGGCCTGAAGGAACAGCGACAAGACGGTGATCTGTTCTGCGCCGGATTCCATACTCGCTCCCGCTTCCGCGCACTCGTCCTCGAGCCGCGCCCCCGCAAAAACCTATGGCTTAAGGCCAGGGGAGTTTGTCAAAAGCTGGACGCCTAGGTCTCCAGAAATGGTTTAAGCCGGTCCAAAAGCACCACTGGCGGCCTCCTGGGCTTACCTGTGAGGCTTATGCAACAGACTTGGACTTCCGCCCGGACCAGAATTTCCCCTGCCCGCTCAATCTCCTGGGTGATGAAGATGCGGGGCCCCTTGATTGAATCGAACATGGAACGAACGACCAGCGCGTCATCGATCCGGGCCGGCTTCAAGAACTCGAGGTTGAGCTTGTTCACCGCGAATCCCAGCGGCTCGGCCTCCTCCAAGAGCAGGGAATGGTGCACGCCGGCTAGGCGCAGGAAGTCGCTCCGCCCCCGCTCGCAATAACGGACATAATTGGCGTGATAGACGAGGCCGGTGAAATCCGTGTCCTCGTAATAAATCCGCACCGGCAGAATATGGACCCGGCCCTCAAACCGGCCGGCGCTAGGGGCGTCTTGGCTCATGGGCTGGCCCGCGACGCGACACGCTCGGCTTGGCGGAGCGCGCGCAAGAGATTGCCGCCGGCGAGGCCCGCCAGCTCCGCATCGCTCCAACCGCGCCGCGCAAGCTCCACGAACAGCGCCGGATAATCCTCCACACCGTCCATGCCCACTGGCAGGAATGGAATGCCGTCATAATCCGAGCCAATGCCGACATGGTCGCGGCCAGCGACGCGGCCGATATGCTCAATGTGGTCGGCCAGCACCGAGAGCGGTGTTTCCGGGCGCGGATTGGCGGCGGCCCATTCAGCCAGACCCGCGCTCACGGCGTCCGGATTACCCGGATTGAGCGCCTTCAAACGCGCATCTTCCGCCGCACGGTTCGAACTCCAGGCGCGCACATTATTGTCGATGAAGCCCGGATAAAAATTGACCATCACCACGCCGCCATTGGCGCGCACGAGTTCCAGCACGTCGTCCGGCACATTGCGCGGATGCGGCGCGATGGCGAACGCCGACGAATGCGAGAAGATCACGGGCGCCGTGCTGACGCGTAGCGCATCGCGCATGGCGTCCGCGGAGACGTGGCTCAGATCGACGAGCATGCCGACGCGATTCATTTCGCGGATCACGTCTTCGCCGAATGGGCTGAGCCCGCCATGTTGCGGCGCGGCCGTGGCGCTATCGACCCAATCGGTGTTCTGGCTGTGCGTGAGCGTCATGTAGAGCACGCCGGCTTGGCGAAACGCGCGCAACAGCGCCAGATTGTTGTTGATCGCCTCGCCGCCTTCCATGCCGAACATCGAGGCGATGCGGCCGGCGCGATGGATGCGCACGATGTCGTCGGCGCTGTCGGCGAATTCGAATACGCGCGGGTGGCGCGCAATCATGCGCCGTGTCAGATCGATTTGCTCGAACGTTGCTTCCGTGGCCGCCGTACCTTTGAGCGACGCCGGCACATAGACGGACCAGAATTGCCCGCCGACGCGGCCTTCGCGCAGACGCGGAATATCGGTGTGCAGGGGCGGCGTCAGGCGGCGCGTGTCGCTGCTGAGATCGACATTGTCGAGGTCGTTGCCATGATCGTCGCGGATCGCCCAAGGCAGATCGTTGTGGCCGTCGATCAGCGGCGTGCGCCGCAGAATTCGGTCAATCCGCGCGCGCTCCTGCGGTGTTGGCGGCGTCTGCGCCAACGCGATCGTCGGCAGCGCCATCAGCGTGACAGCAAACAAAGAAGCGGCAAAGCGCATGCGATCTCCCAAGCGAAGCGGGCGCGACACTAGCCGCGCCCGCCCTTGGCGTCACCCCGCTCGCGCGATGCTTATGGCGCGTTCCAAACGAAGGAGCCGGTATTATTGCCCTCGTTGCTCTCGCCATTCGTCGCACTGGCGTCCGCGACGAAGTCAAACTGATAGGCGCCGGCGGGCCAGACGATGTCGTCCCAGAATGTCAGGTCGTGATTGTAGACGTGGCCGGGTTGGATCGCGGGCACCTGGACCACAAGCCGGTTCGGATATGCGGGATTGGTGTAACCGGCGAGCAAGCGCTCCGGCACGTCGACGCAGCCGCCCTCTTGGCCGGGCACATGACAATTCACCGTCACGATCGACGCCGTGGACGCCACCGTACCCGTGTTGCGCACTGAGACCACGCCATGCGCGATGCGCGACGGGATCGGCTGCAGATCAGGCGATTGCGCGACGATCACGGGGCCGCCGGTCGGCGTACGCGCGACATTGACGTTTGGCGCGCGCGTGACTTGCTGCGCATCAGCAGCGTGCGTGAAGCCAAGTCCAAAACAAGCCATCGCCGCGGCGGCGCCGCCGACGAACAAAGAACGCAACATGGAGCTTCCTCCCAAGGAAACACCCCACCCACCGAGAGAAACGCTAAGGCGGACGGGCGCAATCCGCCGTGACGCCCGTCACGCCGCGCGCCGTCAGAGCCCCGCCCAGGTCGGCGACGCAATCACCGACACCGCGAAATAAGCGGCGGTCGCGACGATCAACAGGATGAGGTGGCGCGTTTTCATAACGGCGTGAATGTAGCGTCACGCCGCGGCCGCCTCAGTGACGCGCGTTACAGGCCATAAGCCGCCTTGAGCTCCGGATCTTTCGCGGCGACTTGCTTGGCCAGATCCACGATCACCTTGGCCTGCTTCCAGGTCGCATCATCTTGCATCTTGCCATCGAGCATGGCGACGCCTGTGCCGTCCGGCATCAGTTCCAGAATCCGCAATGCGAATTTCACTTCTTCGATGTCGGGATTGAACACCTTCTTGGCGATCGCGATCTGGCTCGGATGCAAGCTCCAGGCGCCGGCGCAGCCCATCAGGAACGCATTGCGGAATTGCTGCTCGCATCCCGCCGCATCGCTGATATCGCCATAGGGACCATAAAAGGGCTTGATGCCGTGCATCACGCACGCGTCGACCATTTTGGCGAACGTGTAATGCCACAAATCCTGCTGCACGCTTTCACGCGCGCCGCCGTCCGCGTTCGCATCGCTCAGCACGCGATAGCCAGGATGGCCGCCGCCCACGCGCGTCGTCTTCATTTTGCGCGACGCCGCCAGATCCGCTGGCCCGAGCGAAATGCCTTGCATGCGCGGGCTCGCGCCAGCGATCGCTTCGACGTTCGCCACGCCCTGCGCCGTCTCCAACAGCGCATGCAACAGGATCGGTTTCGTCAGACCGTGCTTGGCTTCCAGCAGCGCCAGCAGCTGATCCATGTAATGAATGTCCCAAGGTCCCTCGACCTTCGGCACCATGATCACGTCGAGCCGATCGCCCACGCCTTCAACAAGCGTCGTCACATCATCCAAATGCCACGGCGAGTTCAGCGCGTTGATGCGGCTCCAATAGCCGACATCGACGCCCTTCAACGCCTTGCCCATCTCGACCGCGCCCGCGCGCGCCGCATCCTTCGCGTCGGCGGGGATGGCGTCCTCCAGATTGGCCAAAAGCACGTCCACGTCCTTGGCCATTTCCGGCGCCTTGGCGCGCACCTTTTCCAGATGCGGCGGCACGAAATGGATCATCCGCTCCAGCCGCACCGGCAGCTCGCGCAAGGGCGCGGGCGCGCCAGTCGCCAAAGGAGCGAAAAAGTGACGGGGTGGCTTCATCGGGGCGCCTCGATCTTGTTCTGTTCGCGCCCGCAGCATGAACCGAGCCTTCCGGCTGTGCAATGCGGCTAACCGGGCCTGCGCTTTACCTTGAAGCCGCAACCGGGGCGGCTATTGTCCGCCCCTTCCGGCGGGGGCGAGCCTCCCCGCGCCCGAGGGCGAGCATTGCGTACTTATCTGGATTTCGAAAAGCCGGTCGCCGAGATCGAGGCCAAGATCGAAGAGCTTCAGGCGCTCGCCGAAGCCTCCGGCGCCGACGCCATTTCTCAGGGCGTCGAACTCTCGCGCCTCAAGACAAAGGCCGAGAACCAACTCGCCACGATCTATTCAAGACTTGATCCCTGGCAAAAGACGCAGGTGGCGCGGCACCAGGACCGCCCGCGCTTCCGCGATTACGTCGCCGCCCTCGTCACCGATTTCATCGAACTCTCCGGCGACCGCAAATACGGCGAAGACGCCGCCATTCTTGGCGGCACCGGCAAATTCATGGGCCGGCCTGTTTTGGTGATCGGCCATGAGAAGGGTCGCACCACGCAGGATCGCCTCAAGCACAATTTCGGGATGGCGCGCCCTGAAGGCTATCGCAAAGCCGTGCGATTGATGGACCTCGCCGACAAATTCGGGCTTCCCGTTGTCAGCTTCGTCGACACCGCCGGCGCTTATCCTGGAATCGGCGCCGAGGAGCGCGGCCAAGCTGAAGCGATCGCGCGCAGCACTGAACGCTGCCTCACACTCGGCGTGCCGATGGTGGCGGTGATCGCTGGCGAAGGCGGCTCGGGCGGCGCCATCGCCATCGCCGCCGCCAACAAAGTGCTGATGCTTGAACACTCGATCTATTCGGTGATCAGCCCCGAGGGCGCGGCCTCCATTCTCTGGAAAGACAGCGCCCGCGCGAAGGACGCCGCGACCGCGATGAAAATCACGGCGCAAGATCTGATCGAACTCAAAGTCATCGACGACATCATCAAGGAACCCGTCGGCGGCGCGCATCGCGAACCAAGTGCGGCCATCGCCACCGTTGGCGCGGCCATCGCGGAAGCGCTCGACGAACTTGGGAAACTCGATGGCGCAGGCCTCCGCGCGCAGCGCCGCGACCGCTTCCTGGCAATCGGGCGCTTTGAGGCGGAAGCCGGCGCGGCTTAAGCGCCATCGCCCCCTCTCGCGCATGAGGGAAAGGACCGAGGTGCGGGCGCGGCAAGACATTTCCGCTCTTGGCCCATAGCGGTCATCGGTGCGCGGACATAGAGTTGCATCATGGCTTCCAAACCTAGCTCGCGATTGTGGACGTGGCTGGCAGGGGCCGCCTTGGTGGTCGCCACTGTCGTCGCGCTGAACTGGCAGTGGTTCACCTTTGCCGTGGCGGTCGCCTTCGCCGAGCGGCGTCCGGCGCTGTTGGCCGACGCTCAATGGGATGAGCCAGCTTCCGCGCGCAGGTTTTCCAATCGCTTTCGAGCCGGTGCGAGCGAAGCAGAATTGCTTGAATGGTTGGAGTCCAACGAGTTCACAGTTGACCGTGACACCGGTCAGGCGAGCAGGCTGATACGTGGTTTGCCCTGCAACGAGGCGGTCGAGATTGGGTGGTCCAAGACATCGGGCGATGTGCTTTCCAGCACCGAAGCGCGTGTGTCGGAAGCCGGTTGTCTCTAGTGGCTAACGTCTGACTTCGGCGAAAAGCGGACTATAGGCGCGCTTGAGAAACATCCTCTTCATCTGCAGCCAGAACCGCCTCCGCAGCCCGACGGCGGAGCAAGTCTTCGCCACGCATCCGGGCGTCGAGACCGCATCCGCCGGCACCAACAACGACGCCGACAATCCGCTCACGCCCGAATTGCTGCGCTGGGCCGACATCGTCTTCGTCATGGAGAAAGCGCATCGCAACAAAGTGCAGAAGCGCTTCAAAGCCGAGCTGAAACACGCGCGCCTGATCTGCCTCGACATCCCCGACGAATACGAATTCATGGACGAGACTCTGATCGCGCTGCTGCGCGCAAAAGTGACGCGATTTCTGCCGCCCTACTAGTCGCGCTCAAGCCATTCATGCTCCAGCAGCCGCAAACGAGTCGTCACGCTCATGAGAAACGCGGTCGACCAAGCGATCAGCACGAGGCCGTTCACGGCTTCGATGGCCCCAAGCACCCGCCAATTCACCCCGAGCGTCAGATCACCGAAGCCGAGCGTCGAGAAACTCACCGTCGAAAAGTAAAGCGCTTGTTCGAAGGTCCCGAACTCGCCGAGCACACGGTAGAGCACGGCGTAGCTCCAGACCTGCGCGGTATGGAGCGCGAAGATGCCGAACACGACCAGAAGGATCATTCCAGCTTGGCGCAGGGCGCCTTCGTGGGTGCGCAACCGGGCGCGCGCCGTACTCATCAAGCGCGTGAGAAAGAGCAGCCCGAAGAAGTGCGTCAGCGTCGTTACGCCCACCATAAGAGTGGCGACGCCCAGATTGAGCACGAGTTGAGAGAGCGGCACTTCCATGTCGCCAGCCTGTGGCCCGGCCAGCGGCCCGCATTGATCCGCATCAAGGGCCAAGATTCATCCCCGGCTCATCTCGGCTCTGCTGCAATATCCCGATAATGCGCCTATGTTGCTCTCTTATTCGGAGATGATCCCATGACCGACGATCTTTCCCGCCGCGCGCTCGCTCTTGGCTTGGGCGCAAGCGTACTTCTGCCGGGGGCCGCGCTCGCGCAAAACGACCAGACTTATTCCGAGCCGGAAATCGTCGACGCGGCCGAGCGCTTCTTTGGCGCCGGCGCGGAGGGCGTCGCCGCCGTCGTCAGCCACGTGTTCGCTGAAAACGGCCGCCCCAACGGCTATATCGAAGGCGAAGAAGGCTCCGGCGCGATCGGCATTGGCTTGCGCTATGGCGATGGACGCCTCCGGCTCAAGGGCCGCGGCGGCACGACGCGCGTGTACTGGCAGGGCCCGTCGATCGGCTTCGACACCGGCGGCAACGCGTCGAAAGTGTTCACGCTCGTCTATGGCATGCGCGATCCGGAACAGATTTTTCAGCGCTTCCCGGGCGTCGACGGCTCGGCTTATTTCGTCGGCGGGGTCGGTGTGAATTATCAGCGTCGCGACAACATCACGCTCGCGCCCATGCGCGCCGGCGTCGGCTTCCGCCTCGGCGCCAATATCGGCTACCTCGCCTATTCGCGTCGCCGCCGCTTGAACCCGTTCTAAGCGCGCACGCGCAGCATCACAGCTTTGTGGGTAGTCAAGCACACGTCTGCTGATAGCCTTCTCGTTGGGAGGGTGAAGCATGCGTCAGTGGCTCTGCACTGGACTGGCCTTACTACTAGCTGCGTGCGCGACACCCGCGCCGAATGCACGGAGCGCAACGGAAGCGCCGTCCTGGCCATCTCTGCAACGCTTCACTAACGAGCGGGAATTTCTGGACTACGTCCGCGCCACGAACGAAGCGCGGGCGGCACGCAGCGCGCAAGGCCGACGCGGGCAATCGCCCGGCAAACAAAGCGTCGCCAGCGAAGAGCTCTGCCCCACGCCGGAAGATTGCCCGCTCGAAGACAACAGCGAGATCATGGTCACCGCCTCCGCGCGTGCAGCTGTCTCCGCAGCTTCCGCGAACACCGCCATCACCAATGTGCAAACTGCCGGCGTCGACGAAGGCGATATCGTCAAAATGATCGGCCCCTATCTCATCGTGTTGCAGGACGGACGCCTCTTTTCGATCGATACGGGCGATTCCTCGGCCGATTTGACGTTCACCGATCGTATCAATGTCTATCGGAAGGATCACGCCGATTCCTGGTACGACGAAATCCTTGTGCACGAGAACCGCATCTTGGCGACGTCCTATTCGTACGAACACAACGCCACCGAATTCAGCGTTTTCTCACTGAGCCCCCAAGGCCGCTTCACGCGCGAAGGCTCCTATTTCATCTCCTCCAACGATTATTATGACGGGGACAATTACGCGACGCGGCTCGTGAACGGCGCCCTCGTCATCTACACGCCGCTAATGGCCGACGAGGTCGATGAGGACCAGCCGCGTTGGCCTTTGGTACGCCGCTGGCTGCGCGAAGGCGAAGACGGCGAAGAACTGACAAGCGGCCGTCCCCTGTTCGATGCGCGCGACATCTACCGCCCGGTTCAAGCAACGCTGCGGCCCACAATTCACACGATCTCGGTCTGCCCACTTGGCACTCCAAACGCTGGCGACGAACTCGAATGCCGCAGCACCGCCATCGTCGGCCCCGCCCCGCGCGAGTTTTATGTCTCAAATGATCACGTCTATCTGTGGACCTGGACCGGCTACGAGCACTGGGATTGGCGCGAGAACGAACGCATGTGCGCCGCGCGCGCGGCCGACGGCTTCGAAAGCGCAACGCCCGCGGCGCTGTTTCAGATCGACATCGCAACCGGCCGTCCGCGGGCCATGTTCATTCGCGGACGTCCGAACGATCAGCTGGGTATGGAGGCGACAGCGGATGAATTTCACGCGCTCGACGTCTGGGTCGATCCGCGCTGCCCCCTCGACGCGCCCGAACTGCCGCTTCGCTATTTTTCCACTCGGCTTTCAGCTTTCAGCGTAACGCCGCAATCCGCGCCGGAAAGCGCGTTCACGCCCTTGCCCGGTGCCGGCGGCTACGGGCTCGAGAACCGCTTCACCGCCGGCCACCTCGTTTATGGCGGCCGTACGCGTTGGTCTTCTTATCGCGACGATAGCGAGCAGGACGCTACAGGCGTCGTCGTCGTCGTGCCATCGCGCAACCCGAGCGCCGCCACCGTGCTGCAAGCGCCGCACAATATCATCCGCGTCGAAAGCATCGGTGAAGACGCTGTGCTCACCGGCTACCAGAGCAGCGAAGCGTTGAGCATGTCCGTGCTCGATCTCTCCGGCGCCCCGCGCATCACCGACACGGCGCGCCTGCGCGGCCGCTTCGAAACCGAAGGCCGCTCGCACGCCTTTAACTTCACGCTCGCTGAAGACGGTTCCGGCGTGCTCGGCATCCCGACCGGCGAAGCGCAAAAGCGTAGCGGCCGCTGGGTGTGGGACAGCGAATCTTCGGACGTGAGCTTTGTCGCGCTCTCAAACGAAGGGCGGCTCACCACTTTGGGCGAACTGACCTCGAATGAGGATGCAATCGACCCTACTTATTCTTGCGAAGTTTCGTGCATCGATTGGTACGGCAATTCACGGCCGATCTTCGTCGGCCCTCGCGTCTTCGCGCTCTCCGGCACGGAACTAGTTGAAGGCCGTGTGGTTGGCCAAAGCATCCGCGAGATGGCGCGCGTAAACTTCACCGTACCGCCGCCGCGTCACTGATCGCCACGCCGCGCGCGTTGCTCAGCTTCGTGGCGTTCGCGGAATTCCTCGGCGAAGGCGGAGGCGAGAATGCCCGTGGGCATGGCGACGATGCCGACGCCAGCGAGCGCGACGAGGCCCGCGGCGACACGGCCCCATGTTGAATCGGGATAAACGTCGCCATAACCCACCGTCGTCAGCGTCACGACGGCCCACCACATCGCGCGCGCGATCGAGCCGAAGGCTTGGGGTTTGGTGTCGCCTTCGATCAGGTAGAGCAGCATCGCGGCGATGTAGAGTTGCGCCGCCGCCACCGCGAGCGCGGCCATCAGGGGCGCCCACGCACGCCGCACGGCGGCGCCCACGATCGCGAACGCAGGCACGTAGCGCGCGAGCTTGAACAGACGGAACAGACGCAACGCGCGCAGCGCAGGGAAAAGTTGGCTCGAGTGATCCGGGAAGAACACCATCGCGATCAGCTCGGGCAAGAAGGCCAGAACGTCCGCGAGCGTGACGGGCTGAGCAAGAAAGCGCAGCCGGCCCATGACGCCCGCATGCGCGGGGTTCTCGCCTTCGGACCAGAAGCGCAACGCAAACTCGATCGCGAAGATCCACACGACAGCGACGTTGACTGCCTGCACCCAGGGCAGCATCGAACGATCGAGCCCAGAATCGGCGCGCAGCAGCTCCGTCTCCAGCGCGAGCGAGAGCAGGCTGAAAATCACCAGCACGATGATCGTGCCGGAGAAGAAATTGATGCCGCCCGGCTGATCCGGCTCAAGCCAATCGTGCGCGTAGGCTTTCGCGGTCGTGTGTTTGCGTTTGATTAGAGGCATGCCGCCCCTCCCTCACGCGCTTTTAGCCAAGCGCGCGAGGGGGGCCAAGCGGACTCAGCTCGGCGATGAGAGTTTCAAGCCCACGATGCCGGCCACGATCAGGCCGATGCAGGCAAGGCGCGCGACACTTGCGCTTTCGTTGAAGAGCATCATGCCCAGCAATGCCGCGCCGACCGCGCCGATGCCGGTCCAGACCGCATAGGCGGTGCCGATCGGCAACTCGCGCGCAGCCATCGCAAGCAGCCACATGCTCGCGGCCATGGCCGCGATCGTGATCGTGGTTGGCACAGGCTTCGTGAACCCGTCGGCATATTTGAGGCCGATGGCCCAGACGATCTCCAACAGGCCAGCGCCGGCCAACATGATCCAGGCTTGCATGACGACTCCTCCGCGCGCTCGCGCGCACATGATGGGGCCGTCCCCGCTGGATGGAAAGCGAGCGGGTCGTCCCGCGCGCGGAATTGACATGGGACAAGAGCCGCGGGGCTTCAACCCGCTCAGTAACCCACGTTCAATGCGAAAATGCCGGTTTGAACTTGCGAACTACCTATCTCTATCCCTGCGTCTGATCCTGACGTGACTTGAAAGCTCGCGTAGCCGAGCGTCACGCCTCCCGGAACATCTCTCTCGCGAATGGATGCAGCACCACCCCGCGTTCCTCTACCGTTAGAAAGGAGATCAATCCATTCCCCCTCTCCGGCAACACGCACCTTTATTTCAAACGCATGCGCACGCCGACTATGCCAGTAAAATAGGGCACGCTCATATGCGAACACGTCGGCCGCATCATCGATCTGATAAGGGACACTGGCCTCAATTGGATGAATAAGAGCATTGAATGTCGGCAGCATATACACGCCCCCAGCATTCGGAGGTGTTTGATACGCAATATCGAATGAGCCGTCCGAATTTGAATCGTGAAAACATACCCACTCGACGCTAAATCCGCTGTTGATCCATGTTACGAAGCCGCCACGCGGATCGTATGCTGCACAAAAATAGTCTTTGCGATCCCGGCCCCTTGCCAAGAGGAGCTGCGTCCCGCTTGCAAAATGCGCGCCCTGCCCACGCCCTGGTGTTGTCACGTCTGCACGCAGCGTCACGCTTCGTAGCGCTTCAACACGCTGGATCATGAAAATGGATTGCGGCGCGAGACTGCGATCACCAGTTTCGCTTTCAGCCAGCGGCCTCGCGAGCAAACCAACGACGACCGGAATAGGCTGATTAGATTGCGCGGCAGCGTGCGACGCAAGACAAACGAAGAGCAAGAGAAACGCAAACCAGCGTGCCATAAATTACCCCCGCAGCGTGCCGCCCGTGGCCTTCATCACCGCGCTCACCACCTTGGCGCTGACCGCTTCGATGTCGGCGTCGGTGAGCGTCTTCTCACGCGGTTGCAGCGTCACTTCGATGGCAAGGCTTTTCTTGCCCGACTGCATGCGCTCGCCGCGATAAACATCGAACAGCGACACATCTGAGATCAGAGTTTTGTCGGCGCCGATCGCAGCGCGCACCACATCGGCTGCGGCGACCGCATCATCAACAATGAACGCGAAGTCGCGCGAGAGCGGTTGCAGGTCGAGCTTCTCCAGCGGCGGCTTGGCGCGGCCTTTGGCGCGCGGTTGCGGCAGCGCGTCGACGAAGATTTCGAACGCCAGCGCCGGCGCTTCCACGCCGATCGCCTTCAGCGCACGCGGGTGGATTTCGCCGAAGATCGCCACCGGCTTATTGCCCAAGCGCAGCGCGCCTGCGCGGCCAGGACGCCAATGCGCAGGCACGTCGGTCGAGGTTTGCAGCGAAGCGACGGGCGCGCCGAGCGCTTCGAGCACGATCATGAGATCGCGCTTCACGTCGAAGATGTCCGGCTGCGGCGCGGCGCGCCAATGCCGCGGCGGGCGCGCGAGCCAAGTTGCGGCGATGGTGCGGAGTTGGCCCGTCTCGGTCGTGTCGCGATAGGCGGGACCCGCTTCGAACAAGCGCGCGTCATCAAATCCGCGATCGGCGTTGCGTTGCGCGGCGACCAGCAGGTTCGGCAAGGCGGAAGGCCGCATGCAATCGAGATCGCTGGCGATCGGGTTCGAGACCAGCATCTCTTCGCTGCCGCCGCCGAAGGCTTGCGCGTGCGCGCGTGAACAAAAGCTCCAGGTGATCGCTTCGTTGTAACCGAGCGACGCCGCCGCGCGACGGCCGATCCGCGAGCGGCTTTCGCCAACGCTGGCGGTCGGCGCACGGAAGCCGGCGGCGCGCGGCGGCGCCAAAACCGGCATTTTGTCGAAGCCCTCGATGCGGGCGACCTCTTCGACGAGATCGGCCGAACCTTCGACGTCGCGCCGCCAGGTCGGCGGCTGCACGATCAGCTTCTTGGAGCTTTGCCCTTCGGCGCTGGTCTCGAAGCCCAAATCTTTCAGGATCGCACGCACACGCGTGGGTTTCACATCGATGCCGGCGAGCGCGCGCACGCGGTCGGGATCAAAGGTGATGGCCTTGGGCGGCGCGGGTTCTTCGCCGGCGACCACGACTTCGCTCGCTTCGCCGCCGCAGAGATCGAGGATCATGCGCGTCGCGAGTTCGAGGCCGGTGACGACGAAGCCTGAATCCACACCGCGCGCGAAACGGTATTGCGCGTCGGAGACGATGCCGGTTGCGCGGCCCGTCGCGTGCGTGCGGGTTGCGTCGAAATAGGCGCTTTCGAGGAACACGTCTGTTGTTGCTTCCGAGCAGCCGCTTTCCTCGCCGCCCATGATGCCGCCAAGGCCGAGCACTTT
The DNA here is from genome assembly GCF_036392335.1 of Vitreimonas sp. Lineage (NCBI taxonomy): Bacteria > Pseudomonadati > Pseudomonadota > Alphaproteobacteria > Hyphomonadales > Hyphomonadaceae > Vitreimonas > Vitreimonas sp. The sequence continues at coordinate 76,602 of NZ_DASVYD010000032.1, read as the reverse complement.
TTCATCGTCGGCGATCACGCACATCGCGGGCGTCACGTCATAGACGTTGCCGTCGAGCGCCTTGAAGCTTTCGCCTTCGCGGCCGAGGCGCGCATGGATCGCGCCTTTCAGCTTGGATGCGTCATAGACATGCAGCGGCCTTGCGCGATCGAGTGAAATGAAATTGGTGATGTCGACGAGGATGTTGCGTGGGCGCAGGCCAACAGCGCGCAAGCGCGTTTGCAGCCAAGCCGGCGACGGCCCGTTTTTCACGCCGCGAATAAGGCGGCCGGAGAACATCGGGCAAGCTTCGTTATTCTCGATCGTCACCTTCACTGGCGACGGGAAACGGCCCGGCATCGGCAGAACCGGCTTCGTCGTCACCTTGCCCAATCCGGCCGCCGCGAGATCGCGGGCGATGCCATGCACCCCCAACCAATCGGGGCGGTTCGGCGTGACTTCGATATCGACCACCGGATCGTTCAGATGCAGCGCCTCCGCGAGGGGCGTGCCGACTTTGAGCTCGGGATCGAGTTCGAGAATGCCGTCGGCATCGGTATCAAGTTCAAGCTCAGCGCCCGAACACAGCATCCCGTTCGACACGACGCCACGCACCGGCTTGGGCTCAAGCGTAATGCCGCTGCCGGGGATGTAAGTGCCGATTGGCGCGAACGCGGTGACGAGGCCAGCGCGCGCATTCGGCGCGCCGCAGACGATCTCCAACGTGCCGAGCTTGGTTTCGACTTGGCAGACTTGCAGCTTGTCGGCGTTCGGGTGCTTAGCCGCACTGATGATGCGCGCGACCGTGAAGGGCGCGAGCTTTGCGCCCGCGTTCTCTACGCTCTCGACCTCGAGGCCGGTCATCGTCATGCGCTCAACGATGTCGTCGAGCGAGGCGTCCGTGGCCAAATGCTCTTTGAGCCAGGAAAGAGTGAATTTCATCGCCGCGATCCTTCGCGCTTCGTGCGCTTCAAGCGCCCGAACAAATAGTTGATATCCGTAAGCGTCGCGCCCCATTCGGGGTCGGCGAGCGCTCCTTGTTTTTCGCAGAGCAACTCGCTCCACCAGCGCGCATATTGGCCGAAGAAGCGGCGCAGCAGCTTTTCATCGAGCGCGCCGACGCGCAGCAATTGCGCCACCTTTTCCCAAAAATGCACCACCGACGCGATCGCCTCGCGCTGCTCGATCGATGCGCTTGCATACGCGGCGGGCATCGACGCGCCGCCGGACAGCGCATCGTGCGCGGCGATGCGCACGTGATTGAAGAGCGGCGAATGGAACTCGTTGTAGAGATCGAGCGTCAGACGCAAGCGCCGGTCATTGTGCGCGCCCGTCCAGCGCGCAAAGCCGCCGAACAGCGCGCCCATCAGCGCGCCGGCAAACGCCAGCGCAAGCTGGCTCGTCAATTGCGGATCGAGGGCCATTAGCCCAATCCTTGCGCCAGACCTGGCAGCAGATACGGGCTGAAGCCGTAATGCTTGAGCCAGCGCGTGTCGGCGTCGAAGAAGGCGCGCAGATCGTTCATGCCGTATTTGAGCATGGCCAAGCGATCGATGCCCATGCCGAAGGCGTAGCCTTGGTATTTCTCGGGATCGATGCCGCAATTGGCGAGTACGTTCGGGTGCACCATGCCGGAACCCAAGATTTCCAGCCAATCGTCGCCGGCGCCGATCTTGATCTGACCGCCGGAGCGATCGCAGCCGACATCGACTTCCGCTGACGGTTCGGTGAACGGGAAATGGTGCGGCCGGAAGCGCAGCTTCACATCATCGACTTCGAAATACGCCTTGATCGCGGCGATCAGCACGCTTTTCAAATCAGCCATCGTCGAGGTCTCGTCGATGACGAGGCCTTCGATCTGGTGGAACATCGGCGTGTGCGTGGCGTCGCTATCTTTGCGGAATGTGCGGCCCATGCAGATCATGCGGATCGGCGGCTTCTGCTTCAGCATCGTGCGCACCTGAACGGGCGACGTATGCGTGCGCAGCACTTTGCGTTCGCCGCGCTCGTCCTTCGCGTCCATGAAGAAGGTGTCGTGCGTTTCGCGCGCCGGATGCTTCGGCGGGAAATTGAGCGCGGTGAAATTATTGAAATCGGACTCGATGTCCGGGCCCTCTTCAACCGAGAAGCCCATCTCGCCGAAGATTTGCGCGAGCTCCTCCATCACTTGGCTCACAGGATGGATCGTGCCCAAGCGCGGTTTCACCGGCGGCAGCGTGACGTCGACGGCTTCGGCCTTGAGCTGCGCATCGAGCGCGGCTTCAGCCAGCGCGGCCTTCTTCACGACGATGGCTTCGGTGACGCGATCCTTGAGGCCATTCAGCTTCGGGCCGAATTCCTTGCGTTCCTCGGGGCTCATGGAGCCCAAATTCTTCATCAGCGCGGAAATAGAGCCCTGCTTGCCAAGCGCCTCGACGCGCAGCGCTTCAAGCGCCGCCTCATCATTGGCGGCGGCGACGCGCGCCAGCAGATCGCGTTCGAGCGTTTCGAGATCGGTAGTCGCGGTCATATCGAAAGTCCTGGCTCCCCAAACAGAGAGCGTCACGCGAAGCGTGACTGAGAGGGCGGGCGCAAATCGCGCCGGACTTTCCCCCTCCCCCTCGCTTCGCTCGGGACCTCCCCCGCAGGCGGGGGAGGAAGGCGAAGCGCTGACTTTCGACGTCCTTAAGCCAGCGCGCTCTTGGCCTGAGTGATCAGACCCTTAAAAGCTTCGGGCTGGTTCATCGCGATATCAGCCATGACCTTGCGGTCGAGCTCGACGCCCGCTTTCGCCAGCCCGCTGATAAATCGGGAATAGGTGAGACCTTCTTCACGCACAGCCGCGTTGATGCGCTGGATCCAGAGCGCGCGGAACACGCGCTTCTTGGCCTTGCGGTCGCGATAGGCGTAGAGGCCGGCCTTTTCGACCGCGGCGTTCGCGGTGCGGAAGGTGTTCGAGCGACGGCCATAATAGCCCTTCGCCTTTTTCAGAACTTTCTTGTGGCGGGCATGAGCGGTAACGCCGCCCTTAACGCGTGCCATGATTGTACTCCGTCAAAATAAGGGTGGCGGCGCTCAGTCGAGGCCGTAAGGAATCCACAGCTTCACGCGATCAGCGTCTGGCTTAGCCAGCGTGCTGGTCCCGCGGTTCTGACGAATGTACTTGGAATTGTGGCTGATCAGGCGGTGACGCTTGCCGGCGGCGCCGGCCTTCACTTTGCCCGAGGCCGTGAGCTTGAAGCGCTTTTTGACGCCGCTCTTGGTCTTCAGTTTCGGCATTTGATCCTCGTTTGGATGAAGCGCGGGCCGAAACCCACGCCAAAAGGGGTCGCCACGGCATGCCGTACAGGCCGGGCCACCCAAGAAGGCGGGGCTGATAGCATGGGGCCCGGGGTGGGGCAATGGGGCCGCGGGGTCCCTTGGCGCCCGATTTTGGCTCCCCCACCCCGCGCGGTCGGGTTAGGTTAATGCCGGTGGGAGTAGCGGATGCAGACGCCGAAGAACCTCGACGAAGCCAAGGCCATTTTCCGAGCTGAGCGCACAAAGGTCACGACCTCTATCAGCGCTATCGCGGGTTCGCGCTGGCTGATGGCGATCTTGGCCACTCTCGTGCTCGCCTTCGGCACGCATCTGATCTACGCGCCGAGCCGTCTGCCCCCGGTCGGCGGCGTCAGCGTGGCGGCGGTGGGCCTGCCGCCCAGCGTGGATTTCGGCTTCGCGGGCGAACAAGCCAAGGCGGCGCAAGAGGCGGCGCTGCGCGAAGGCGCGGCCGAGCGGGCGCAGGAGCTGGTGGCCGCAAACGCCGAACGCGCGCCCTTGCTCAATGCGATTGGCTTTGGAGCAGCACTGGTGCTGCTGCTCGTCAACATGACGATCATGACCAAGCGCCGCCGCTTCACGCGCGGCTAAAGCGTCGGGCTTTAAATGCGACCCAGTGATTGGGTCTGACGCATGTCGCATTTAAAGCCCATAAGACGCTTTAGACTCAAAATTCCTAAAGCAACTCATGGACTTTAAATCCGCTCTGAGCGTGCCATCAAGCTGAGGCGGATTTAAAGTCCGTTGCTTTAGGCGCGTTTAAAGCCGAAGCGATAGCCCGGCCGCGCGCCTTCTGGCCAATCGGTCCAAGGGCCAGGCGACACGGCCACGAGCTGGAATGCGCCGTGCGGGGTCTGCACCGCCTCTTCGTCCAAGATCACTTCGCGTTCGCCGACGCCTTCCACCGCGACGCGGACGCGCAAGCGGCCCGCCCACACGCAGCGCGCATTTTGCGGGCAGCGGCTGTCCTCCACCACTTCAAGCGGCCGAACAATCAGGCCTTCGCCCAGATTGGCGTTTTCATTCACGCGCACGGCGACCACGCCAGGCTCGGCAAGCGCCGCGTCGCGTTGCGCAAGGTCTTCACGAATGTGCTGCGGCAAGTTAGCGAGCGGCGGCTCGGCGACGGGCGCGGAGGCGCAGCCAATCAGCAACAGCGCTGAAATCAGAAACGCACGCATTCGAAACTCCTTCGCCGGCCGGATCTAGTGAATCCGGTAATATGGGTTAGGCACGAGAAATGTGCGCTCAGCGTGGCCGCCTTCGAGATCGCTTTGTTGGTCGCCGATATTGGCGATGATGGTGTAGCCCAGGCTTTCGATGCGCGCGCGCTGCGGGGCCTTGTATTCAGCTGCCGGCGTTGAGGGACCATCCGCCGGACGCAGGACGACTTCGGCCCATTCGGTGTAGCCGGCGCGGCGCAGATTCTCTTCGGTGCCGGCGCGGCGTTGCTCGCGGCGGCCGGTGATGAAGAAGACGGCGACGCCGGCTTCGCGCGCCGCTTGATAGGTCGCCAGCATCGGCCGGATCGGCTCGCCCATCGCGCCGTCTTCGTAGGCGTAGGCGCCGCAGGGGCCGCGCGGCAGCCGATCGCACGGACCGTCGGTGAAATAGCCGTAGTCGTTGGCAAGCGTGCGGGTCCAATTCGAGATCGTGGTTTCGTCGATGTCGAACACAATCGCCGGGCGCTGCACCTGCGGCGCGCGCTGCGCGATCCAAGCGCGGGCTTCCTCCGCCACGACGGCGATATCACGTTCATAGGCGCCGCTGTCGTGATAGTCGCGGAGCTGTTCCTTCAGCTCCGTGAGGTTCATCGGCGCGGCGGTCGGCGCTGCAGGCGCTGTCGCGCACGCGGCGACCAGGAACAGTGCGGCGAAGAAGGAGCGTTTGATCAGCATGGCGCGCTATTCAGGCGAGGCGCGCCGCGCTGTCAAACAAAACGCGCCGGCCCATGCGGACCGGCGCGTTCGGTTTGGGAATGTGGACGCTCGCGTTACGCGCGCGGCGCCATCACCATGACGACTTGGCGACCTTCGAAGCGCGGCTCGTGCTCGACCTTGGCGATGCCGTCGAGCTCGGTGCGCATACGATCAAGCAGATCCATGCCGAGATTGGTGTGCTGCATCTCGCGGCCACGGAAGCGCAGGGTGACCTTCACCTTGTCGCCCTCTTCGAAGAAGCGATGAATGGCCTTCATCTTCACTTCGTAATCGTGGTCGTCGATGTTCGGGCGAACCTTGATTTCCTTCAGTTCGACCCGTTTGGCCTTCTTACGCGTCTCGGCCTTCTTCTTCTGCTCCTCGAAACGGAACTTACCGTAATCGAGGATTTTGCAGACCGGCGGATTCGAGTTCGGCGCCACCTCGACCAAGTCGAGGCCGGCTTCACGGGCGGCGTCTAGGGCCGCGCCAATGGGCATCTCGCCCTGCTTCTCACCGTCTGCATCGATGAGGAGGACACGCGGCGTGCCGCGGATTTCCTCGTTCACGCGCGGACCATCTTTGGATGGCGGCGGCGCGGCATATGGACGTCTGGCTATCGGGCCTTCTCCTGTAGCTGTTGCTAAACGCGTGCCGGCCCACGCCCGTCAGGGCGCGGACTCGACTTCCGCAATATCGCTTGCGCGGGGCCCGGTATCAAGCCGTTGCGGCTTCGCGAAACACGCCGCAATTGCGCAATTGGCGCTCAACTTGGTCGACCGGCAGGTCCGCGATCACGGCGGCGGTGAATTCCACCACCCCGCCCTTGCCTTTTGGGGCAGCCAAATCTGGCCGCGCCAACGATGAGAGGAACACCAAGCAGGGCGCGCCAGCGGCCGCGGCGACATGCATCAATTCGACGTCGTCACCCACGGCGAACGCGGCCCGCTCGGCCAAGCCGATGCATTGGAACAGGTCCGGGCGCGTAACGAGGTTCTTGGCGCTTGGCACTTCCTTGGCGATGGCCGCGCCCACCTGACGTTCCTCTGTGCCGCCCAGCACCACCGGCGTGACGCCATGTCGGGCGATGCGACGGGCCAAGTCGACGTATTTCTCCTCCGGCCAATGGCGTCCAGCGTCGACACTCGCACCGCGGGGCAAAAGCAGCACGTAACGGCCATGAATGCCGAAATAGTCAGGCCGCAGGCGTGGCGCGTCGCGCATGGTTTGACGCAACCATGACAGATCTGGCTCAAGCGGCCCGCTCACGGGAATGCCGGCGGCCTCCAATTGCCCGGCAAGCCGCAACATCGGATGCAAGTCGCCGCGGCTCGGCGCGAGGTAGGCGTGGCTGGCGCCTGGAATCGGCCCCGACCATTTCGGCGGCCACGGACGCAATCCTTGGAAATAATTGTTTGTGCGGCTCGACCCCTCCAGGTCGTAGATCATGTCGTATTTGGCGGCGCGGATGCGCGCGATCAGCTTGGTGATCGCCTGCGGCTCCGTTGGCTTGCCGTCGGCTTCGACCGTGTCGAAGTATGGCGATTTCTCAGCCAGTTCCTTGGTGGCTTCAGTGGTGAGCAACGTGAAGCGCGCGCCCACATGCCGCTCACGAATGAGCTTCACCGCAGCCAACGCCTGCAGAAACGCGCCGACGCCGCCGAGCTGGATCACCAGCACGCGATTGACGGCGCTCGTTTCGCTCTCGGAAGCTGACTTGCGCCAGATCATTCCATCTCTCTCCTCGACGCTCACCAAGCGCCGCTCTCTTATTTTTTACGCTCTTCCGCTTCGCGCAAGAGCCGTTCGTAAACTGCTAATGTGGCCGTTTGCAGGGCTTCTTTGGAAAAGAGCGCCCGCACGCGGTCGCGTCCGTTCTGTCCCATTTTGGCCCGCGCTTCCGGTCCCATATCGATGAAACGTTCGATCGCGCCCGCAAGCGCCGTGACGTTCCCCGCTGGCACAAGAAGTCCGGTTTCGCCCTCCACGACCGTTTCTGTGAAGCCGCCAAGATTGGACGCGATCACCGGCACGCCCATCGCCTGCGCTTCCACCGCGCCGCGACCAAACGCTTCCGGCTCAATTGAAGGGAACACGGCGACGTCGGAGGCGGCGAACGCCAGAGGCATCTGCCTCACATGGCCGACCACCGCCACAACATCCTGCAGTTTATTGGCTTCAATGTTCGTAACGATTGCTTCGTGGTAACCGCGCCGGCTCTGCGGATCGCCTGCGATGATAAGCTTGAGCGCCCCAGGTCGCTTCGCCTCGACGTGCTTGATTGCATCAAGAAGGACCAGATGGCCTTTCCAGCGTGTCAGCCGCGCTGGGATGATCAAGACCGTGCGCGGGTCGTCTTCGGCGAGGCCCCACTGCGCCCGAAGCGCGGCTCGGTCGTTCGTCGCAATCCGGTCGGGATCGAATTGCGCGAGATCGACACCGCGCGGGATGGCGATCACGCGCGCGGGATCGATGTTGTACTGTTTGATCACGTGGTCGCGGGTGTACTGAGAATTTGCGATAATCAGATCGCCGCGCGCCATCACCGAATTGTAGAAGCGCTTCAGCGACGAGCGCGCGTTGTAGATGCCGTGGAATGTGGTGACGAACGGCGTCTTGGTGATGCGCGCGGCGGCGAAGGCACTCCAGGCCGGCGCGCGGGATCGCGCATGCACGATCCGCACGCGGCGCTCGCGCACGACCTTGGCCATGGCAAACGCATTAGAAATCGCAGTGATCGGATTTTTTGTGGCGGCGGGGAGTCTGATCAACTCGCCGCCGGCCGCCCTGAGGTCCGGCTCAAGGCGGCCGCCGGCGCTAGCGACCAAAGCGAGCCCCCCGGCGCGGCTGATCGCCTCCGCCATTTCAAGCGTGGTCCGCTCCACCCCGCCAGCACTAAGCTCAGGGGTTACTTGCAGAACTGTCAGGATGTGACCTTCTTGCAATGCTTCGTCGCCGCCCGGATTCCGCCTATTCCGGCTAAGCCGATGTTTGATAACGGTTTTGATTAATTAGGCGCTGAGATTCGTTAACGAGGCGCTTTCGACGTCGCCAAAATCGATCAGGAGTAGAGCGATGCCATTCGGCCAAATCGAGGCCATCGCCCACAACGGCCTGCGCTTGGCCTATGAGCGCCAGACCGGCGCGCGACCGACGTTCGTGTGGTGCGGCGGCTTCAAGTCGGACATGACTGGCACAAAGGCCCAAGCGCTGGCCGAATGGGCGCGCACGCGGGGCCAGGGCTTCGTGCGCTTCGATTATTCCGGCCACGGCCAATCTGATGGCGCGTTCACCGAGGGCACAATCGGGGCTTGGACGGACGACACGCTGGCGATTCTTGATCAAGTCACGGAAGGCCCCCTGGTGCTGGTGGGCTCCTCCATGGGCGGTTGGATCAGCCTATTGGCCGGCCGTGCACGGCCCAAGCGGGTCGCGGGTCTTTTGCTGATCGCGCCGGCGGCCGACTTCACCGAACGGCTGATGTGGGCCTCCTTTCCGCAGGAGGTGAAGCGCGAGATTGAGGAAACAGGCCGTTGGGAACGGCCGTCGGCCTACGACCCGGAACCCTATGTGATCACCCGCCAGCTGATCGAAGACGGGCGCAGGCATCTGCTCATGGATGCTCCTATCCCCTGCACGGGTCCGGTCCGCATCCTTCAGGGCGGGCTCGATCCGGACGTGCCGGCGGCGCACGCCGAGGCGCTGGCCAAGCTGATCCAAAGCCCAGACCTGCGCTTTGACCTGATCCTGGATGGCGACCATCGCCTTTCCCGGCCCGAGGACATCGACCGCCTTATCAGCGTCGCAAATGAACTGGCGGATAAGCTCGCGCCTTGAGCGAAGTCTGCCCGAAGCGCTTGGCTTCCGCCAAAGCTTGGGGCATCGCTGAGGCGAGCAGGCTCTGGGGAGCGCCCGCGGGGAGTAGTTGAATTCATGACCAGCATCGCCGCCCTTCTTCTGCCCTTCGCATTGCTGCAGGCCGCCGAGACCGCGCCGACAACGGCGTCGAGCCACGTGCAGCAACGCTTCGCGCAATGCGTGGCGCTGATCGATAGCGACGCAGCACGCGCCTACGAGGAAGGCATGGCCTGGGCGGCGGAGGCGCAATCGGTCTATGCCTATCGGTGCGCCGCCATGGCTCTGGTCGCGCAAGATCGCCACGATGAAGGGGCCCGCCGCCTGGACTCCCTCGGGATGGCGCTCAATCCGGTCGATACGGGTCTGCGCGCTGAGCTCTTCAGCCAAGCCGGCAACGCGTGGCTGCTGGCGCGTGAGCCGAGCCGAGCTCGCGCCTCGTTCACGCGCGCCATCGCCATCATGGAGGCGGACCCCACTCAATTGCCCGACCTGCTGATAGACCGCTCGCGCGCTTATGCGATGGAAGCCGATTGGCGCCATGCGGAAGAAGATCTCTCGCGCGTGCTCGACCTGCGCGCCAGCGATCCGCTGGCGCTGCGCCTTCGGGCGGCGGCGCGCATGCAGCAGCGCGCCTGGGATTTGGCGGAGGCGGACGCCCAAGCGGCCGTTACCGCCGAGCCTGGAAACGTGGATAATTATTTGATCCTCGGCCACGTCCGCGAGAGCCGCCGCCTCGGCGAGCCGGTGATGATCCAGTAGCGACGGAAAGCGCGCTGACCCACGTTTGATTTCTCGCGAGGCGGGTACTCGGAGAACTGAACGTGAATATCAAAGCTTGTGTATTGGGCGCGATTGTCGCCCTGGCAGCGACCGCAGGCCCCGCCTTCACGTGGGAACGCATTGGCGCGCGCGATGTACGCGACGCCACCGAGCGCGACACGATCGTGGTCGAAGGTCCGCGCCGCTATGAGCGCATCAAGCTCTGCGTCTATCGCAACCCCGTGCACTTCATCGATCTCGACGTCCGCTTCGCCAATGGCGGCCATCAGGACGTCAACGTGCGCCAGCGCATCAATCCCGGCGAATGCACGCGCGCGATCGATCTGGCTGGCGACGACCGCAACGTCGCCGCCGTGGCAATGGTGTATGAAGAAACCAGCTTCCGCCATCGCCACGCGACCGTGCGGCTGTTCGCGGAATAGCGCCTACCCCCGGATGATTGTGCGCAGGTCCCATTCGGACGTGCGCACATTGTCGACCTTCCATCGATCGTCTTGCCACACGAGGTCGTAGAGCACTTCCTCGTGTTGGCCGGCATTGGTGAAGCTCGCGCGCACAGTGGCGTGGCTGCCCTCGACAAGGCCTTCGGTGGCGGCGCGCACTTCGCTCAGCTGATAATCCTGCGCGTCAATGATCGGATCGAAATCTAGGATCGGCTCGCCCTGCGCTTGCGAACGCGCGAACATGGCGTCGAGATCAGCCGCCATTTGCGCCGACCAGGGCGCCGCTTCCGCGAGCGGCGGGATTTGGCCGTTCGGCACGAGGTAGGGATCATAGAATCCGCGCACCACGGTCGATGGATCAGTAATCGCGCGGCTGGCGCCGGCATCCGCGGGCGGCGGCGCTTCGGCCGTCCCAGGCTCGCGTTGACAGGCTGCGAGCGCCGTGACAGCGGCAAAGCTCAAAAGCAGATTGCGTCTCAGCATGTGTCCCTCCACGCGGGCGACCATGGCGCACCATGCGGATGGATTCCAGCGTTAGCTCTGCACCCAGCGCACCGCGGGATCGTTGAAATCTACGATGTCCGACAATTCATAGACGTTGCGATAGCCATATCCGTAGAGATTGATGAAGGTCTGAATGTTAAGCGCCAGTTCGACACGCTTCAGGACCACCGGCTCGGCATTGTTCGAGAAATTGTTGTTGCAATAAATCAGAATGCGCACGTTGGGATCACGCAACACGCGCGCCAAGCTTTGATCGGTGAAATCGGTGAACGGCAGATTGACGGCGCCGTCTATATGGCCGCGCGCATAAGCGTCGGCCGAGCGCGCGTCGAGGATGATGGTGTTCGGCTCACGGGCCATGCGCTGGAAATCGGCGAGCGACACGAGGCGTTGTTCGCGCACCTGCTCAACGTCGCTCGTCAGACTGCGGAAGCCGCGATAATCGATTTGCGCGTTATTTGTCGGTTCAAACTTCTCTTGCGCCACAGCCGTGGCCGCGAAAGCGATCACGCTAAGGGCTATGGCGCTCCAAAGACTACGCATCGCGACACCTCCCGGAGCCTGGGAGGACGCGCCGCGTTTGCGGAGGATTTACGGCTGGATCAGGACGCTCCGCCGACGGCGCGCAAAATGTAGGGGCCGCCCAACGCGAAGAAGCCGCCGAGCAGAAGGCCGACCGGCATGCCCATCAGGGCGCCAACATAGGCGTTGCCCAGGCGCTCGCCCCAGTCGAGACCGCGCCCGCCCAAGCGCAACACGAAGCCCAGGCCCGCGCCGATCAGGCCGCCAACGCCGCCATAATCCCAGCCCAGCACGCACAAAGCGACCATGCCCGCGAACGCCACGGTGCTGAGTATCAGCCTCATTCCATCCAAGCAGGTTACTCCGTCCCGCCGCCCCGACCCGGCTTGTTCCATGACCGCGTGCGCCCGGCAAGCCGGCGGCGCACCGTGGATTGCTCAATTGTGGCGATCATTGCGCGTCTGGGCGATCCGTAAGCAACACGCAGGCCGCCGTGCGCTCGTTGCGAACAACCCGCGCCCGCTGCACCAGGGTCGCGGCGCGACGGCGCACGTATGGGCCCGGATTGTCCGCGCTCCAGCGGTTGGGACTTGGCAGCACCGCGGCCAAGCGCGCGGCCTGCAACGGCGTGAGATCGGCGGCGGAGACACCGAAGCGCGCGCGCGCCGCCGCCTCGATGCCGAAATTGCCGTCGCCCCATTCGGCGGCGTTCAGGTAAGCCTCCATGATCCGGCGTTTCGGCCACATGAATTCGATCAACGCCGTGAAATAGGTCTCAAATCCTTTGCGGACCCAGGAGCGGTCCGGCCAAAGGAAAAGATTCTTCGCCGTCTGCTGACTAATCGTGGACGCGCCGCGCACGGCGCCGCCGCGCTGGTTGGATTCCATCGCATCCTGAATGGCTTCCACATCGAAACCGTGATGCGTGCAGAAATTCGCGTCTTCCGCCGCAATCACGGCGCGGACGATGTGTGGCGACATACGATTGAGCGGCACCGGATAATGGCGAATGGTTTGCCCTTCCGCCGCGCGCTGCATCATCAGCATGGTCGAAGGCGGATCAAAGAAGAGATAGGCGCCGGCCCACGTCACCGGCAGCAACACGAAGGCGATGAAGAGCACGCTGATCGTGGTGATCACCAAGCCGAAGCGCTTGCGGCGTTTGATCCGGCCAAGATCGAGATCGAGATTGGTGCGCGCGTCGCGCGCGCGTTGGCGATCGCCCGGACGCCGCTGCGGCGGCATCGGCACGTCCGGCTCACCAAACAGACTTTCCTCGACGCGTGGTGGCGGTTCGTGTGGAGGCTCAGGCGCGCGCGGTTCTTCCGGCTGGCGGTCCTCTGGATCGTCTTCCGGCCTCATCCCCACTCCTCGACGACTTCGGCGTCGCTTTCTCGCGGCGCGTGGGCGGATTTGAGGCGCTGGAAGGCCGCCGCGTCAAGCAGGCGCGCGAGCGCCCATACCGCCATGCCCCGGACCAGGGGTGATTCATCCTTAAGTCGCGCCTCTGCTGCGCTTGCGAGCGTGCTATCGCCTGAATTGCCCACAGCCACGAGCACGTTGCGGACGAACCGGTCGCGCCCGGTACGCTTGACCGGAGTACCGGCGTAACGCGCACGGAACGTGGCGTCATCGAGCGCGGCAAGTTCCGTGAGTGGCGCGAGGCGAAGATCGTCGCGCAACGCGATCCGGGTTTCGCGCGCGTCTTGCGCGAACTTGTTCCAAGGGCAAACGGCAAGGCAATCGTCGCAGCCATAAATGCGATTGCCCATCGCCTCGCGAAATTCACGCGGGATCTGACCTTTGTGTTCGATCGAAAGATACGCAAGGCAGCGCCGCGCATCGAGTTGATAGGGCGCCGGGAACGCAGCAGTGGGGCACACGTCCAGGCACGCGCGGCATGAGCCGCAATGATCCGCTTGCGCCTGGTCGGGTTCGATTTCCGCCGCGCTCAAGATGGCGCCGAGAAAAAGCCAGGAGCCATGCTCGCGCGAAACGAGGTTCGTGTGCTTGCCTTGCCAGCCAAGACCGGCGCGTTGCGCCAGCGGCTTTTCCATCAAGGGCGCAGTGTCGACGAACACTTTGACGTCCGCCCCACTCTCGCGCGCGAGCCATTGCGCGAGTTGTTTGAGTTTGCCATTGATGACGTCGTGATAATCGCGCCGCGCGGCGTAGGCGGAGACGATTCCGTGGTGCTTGCGTTCCAAAAGCGCGATGGCGTCGTCGTCGGGCGCATAGGATTGACCAACCACGATCGCGCTCTTGGCGTCCGGCCAAAGCGCTTGCGGATGAGAGCGCCGATCCTGCGCCATCCAGGCCATGTCGCCATGCCGACCTTCGCGCAGAAATTCCTCAAGCCGCGCACTCGCCGGCCAAGGCGCGCGCACGTCGGCGACGCCAATGGCGTCGAAGCCAAGGCGTGCGGCGGCGGCCGCGATTTGGGATTTATCGACGCCAGGCAGCGTAAGCTCCAACGCAACGTTGGCCGCTCTTAGCCCTGGGCGCGGGCCGCGGCCAGCCGATTAGGCCGCGACCGCCGCCTTATCGGTCAGCGCGTGCTTGAGGCGCGGCAGCATTTCCTTCGGGCAGATTTGCCAGAAGCGACCGCGTGCGGCTTTCCAGTTCGAGAGCAGCTCGGCGGCGCGGGGCGAGCCCGTGCGCTTCACGTGCTCTTCGATCAGCGCCACCAGCGTCTCTTCCCAATGCTTGGAGGCGAGACGCTGCCACACGATCGTGTCCGGATTGGCCATCGCTTCGAAGCGCTCTTCGGCATCGTAAACGAACGCCATGCCGCCCGTCATGCCGGCGCCGAAATTGTCGCCGATATTGCCGAGGATCACGACTGTGCCGCCGGTCATGTATTCGCAGGCATTGGCGCCCGCGCCTTCGATGACGGCGGTTGCGCCGGAATTGCGCACCGCGAACCGTTCACCGGCGAGGCCCGCCGCGAACAGCTTGCCGCTGGTCGCGCCATAGAGACAGGTGTTGCCGATAATGGCGCCGAGACGATTGGCTTCGTCGGCTGGCGGACGCAGTGAGATGAGACCGCCGGACAGACCCTTGCCGACATAATCGTTCGAATCCCCCGTCACATCGAGCGCGATGCCTTGCACGAGGAACGCACCGAGGCTCTGGCCGCACGAACCGCGCAGATTGACGGTGAGCTGGCCTTCGCGTTGGCCGGTCATGCCGTACTTGCGCACGACATGCGCCGACGCGCGCGCGCCGATGGCGCGTTGCGTGTTGCGCACGGCGAAATCGAGCTGACGCTTCTCGCCGCGTTCAAAGAAGCCGGCGGCGTTGTCGAGGATTTGGTGATCCAGCGATGGCGGCGGCTCGTTGCGGCCTAGCTGTGTGCAATAGGCTGGGTACGGGCTATCGACGCGCACAAGCAGCGGGTTGAGATCGAGGTCGTCGAGGTGCTCGGCGCCGCGGCTGATTTGTTCGAGCAAATCGGTGCGGCCGATCACTTCTTCCAAACGACGGAAGCCAATGTCGGCCAGCAATTCCCGCACTTCTTCGGCGATGAAGCTCATCAGATTGACGACCTTCTCCGGCGTGCCGGTGAACTTGGCGCGCAATGCCTCGTCCTGCGTGCAGACGCCCACCGGGCACGTATTGGAATGGCACTGACGCACCATGAGACAGCCCATCGCCACGAGCGACGCCGTGCCGATTCCGAACTCTTCCGCGCCGAGAATGGCGGCCACGACGATGTCGCGTCCGGTGCGCAAGCCGCCGTCGGTGCGCAACCGCACGCGGTGACGGAGATTGTTGAGCATCAAAGTCTGATGCGCTTCGGCGAGACCCATTTCCCAGGGATTGCCGGCGTACTTGATCGAGGTCTGCGGACTGGCGCCCGTGCCGCCAACGTGGCCGGAAATCAGGATCGTGTCGGCGCCCGCCTTTGCGACGCCGGCGGCAACGGCGCCGATGCCCGATTGCGACACGAGCTTCACGCACACGCGCGCCACCGGGTTGATCTGCTTCAGGTCATAGATGAGTTGGGCCAGATCCTCGATCGAGTAGATGTCATGGTGCGGCGGCGGCGAGATCAGCATCACGCCCGGCGTCGAGTGACGTAGACGCGCAATGAGCTCGGTTACCTTGAAGCCAGGCAACTGACCGCCCTCGCCAGGCTTTGCCCCTTGCGCGACCTTGATCTCGATCTCGCGGCACTGGTTCAGATATTCCGCCGTGACGCCGAAGCGGCCCGAGGCGATTTGCTTGATCGCGGAATTTGCGTCGTCGCCGTTCGGCAATGGCTTATAGCGCTCAGGCACTTCGCCGCCTTCGCCCGACACCGAGCGCGCGCCGATGCGGTTCATGGCGACGTTCAGCGCGCCATGCGCCTCCGGCGACAGCGCGCCCAAGCTCATGCCAGGCGTCACAAACCGCTTGCGAATCTCGTTGACGCTTTCGACTTCGGAGAGCGGCACGGGCGTGACGTTCTCCTCGCGCACTTCCAGCAGATCGCGCAGCTGGATCGGCTCGCGCAGGCGGCGCTCGCGCACTTTGTCCGCATACTTTTTATAGGCGACGTAATCGCCCGTATCGCACGCCTTTTGCAGCTGGTGGATCGAGTCCGCTTCCAGCGCATGGCGTTCGCCGCGCGCGCGGTAGCGATAGAAGCTGCCGACGGGCAGCGCTGTGAGCGCTTCATCATAGGCGGCGAGGTGCTTGTCGACTTCCTCGAAAGCGATGCCGGCAAGCCCGACGCCCGAGATGCGGCTGGTGAGGCCAGGGAAGAATTCATCGACCAGCGCGCGCGACAGGCCGATCGCTTCGAAGTTGAGACCGCCGCGATAGGACGAGATCACGGAGATGCCCATCTTCGAGATGATCTTGAAAAGACCCGCTTCGAGCGCCGCGCGGTAGTTCGCGCACGCCTTCTCGCGCGTGAGCGAACCCGAGAGTCCGCGCGCCACGCGATCGCCGATCGTGTCGAGCGCGAGATAGGGGTTCACGGTGGTCGCGCCGCAGCCGATGAGCACGGCGGCGTAGTGCGGGTCGAGGCATTCGGCCGAGCGCACCGAAATCGAACAGAACGAGCGTAGCCCCTTCTGCGCCAGGTACGAATGCACGCCGCTGACGATCAAGATCATCGGGCAGCCAATGCGATCCGGGCCCTGGCCCTCGTCTGTGAGCACGATGTGCGAACGCCCCGCCTTCACCGCCTTTTCCGCATCGCTGCGAATGCGGTTAATCGCGGCGCGCAACACAATCCCCGCGTCTTCTCCCGGCGCAGGCGGCGCGAAAGTACAATCGATGCGCACGACTTCTTCGCCTAACTCGGCCAGCAGGCGCTGATACATGCCGTTGGTCAGGATCGGGCTTGAGAGTACATAGACGTTCGATTGCGTCTCGTCCTGCGCCAGCACGTTGCCGAGGTTCTTGAAGCGCGTCGCGAGGCTCATCACGCGGCCTTCACGCAGCGGATCGATCGGCGGGTTGGTAACCTGGCTGAAGTTCTGACGGAAATAGTGCGACAGCGGCCGGTTCTGCTCCGACAACACCGCGAGCGGGGTGTCGTCCCCCATTGAACCGATGGCTTCCTTGGCCTCTTCCATCATCGGCTGGAGCAAGAGCTCGAGATCTTCCATCGTGAAGCCGGCGGCGGCCTGACGGCGCAGCAGCTCGCCGCGATCTTCAAAAAGCCGCGGCTCGGCGCCTTCGAGCTTCTTGTCGAGATCAATGACGTTTTCGAGCCAATCCCCATAGGGATGCTGCGCGGCGAGCGCGTCGATCATCTCTTCGTGACGATAGAGTCTGCCCTCATGCGTATCGACGGCGATCAGCTGGCCGGCGCCGATGCGGCCGCGCTCGGTGATCTTGCGGTCATCGAGCGGGCACATGCCCGTTTCCGAACCAATCGCGAGCAAGCCGTCTTCGGTGAGCGCATAGCGCAGCGGGCGCAAGCCGTTGCGATCCAAGCCGGCAACCGCCCAGCGGCCGTCGAACATCGCAAGCGCGGCGGGGCCATCCCACGGCTCCATCACCGCGTTGCAATAGGCATAGAGCGCGCGGTGGCTCGGCTTCATCGTGTGCGACTTAGCCCACGCCTCCGGGACCAGCAGTGACTTCGCCATCGGCGCGGCGCGACCGGCGCGCACCAACACTTCGAACACGTTGTCGAGCGCCGCCGAATCCGAACCGCTCGGCTGGATGATCGGCTTCACGTCCGCATCAGCTTCGCCGAAGGCGTCGGACGCCATGCGCACTTCGTGCGAGCGCATCCAGTTCACGTTGCCCTTTAGCGTATTGATCTCGCCGTTGTGCGCGAGCATGCGGAACGGCTGCGCCAAGCGCCATTGCGGGAACGTGTTGGTCGAATAGCGCTGGTGATAGATCGCCACGCACGAAACGAAACGCTCGTCCTTCAGGTCCGGATAGAAACTATCGATCTGCTGAGCGAGGAACATGCCCTTGTAGATCAGCGTCTGCGCCGAGAGCGAGCAAACATAAAGCTCGGCGATGTTGGACGCGAGCGCGCGCTTTTCGATGCGGCGGCGGCAGATAAAGAGATCACGATCCACGGTTTCTTCGTCACGGCCTTGCGGATCGTGGAAGAGCACCTGCTCGATTTCTGGGCGGGTAGCGTTGGCTTTCTCGCCGATCTGCGAAATATCGACCGGCACCTGCCGCCAACCATACAGCACGAAGCCTGCGCGGATAATTTCGCTTTCGACGATAACCCGCGCGCGCTCCTGCGCGCCCAGATCAAGGCGCGGCAAGAAAACTTGGCCGACGAAAATCGGCCCTGGGCGCGGCGTGTGCCCGGTGCGCGACACGACTTCGCGGAAAAAATCCTGAGGGGCGTCGATCAGGATGCCAGCGCCGTCGCCGGTCTTGCCGTCCGCATCGACAGCGCCCCGGTGCCACACGGCTTTCAGCGCTTGCAGCGCAAGCGTCACCACATCGCGGCGCGGCTTGCCGTCGAGCGCTACAACGAGGCCGACGCCGCATGCGTCTCGTTCGTCCTCGGAGCGATAGAGGCCTTCACGTTCCAGTCTGTCGCGCTCGCGCAGATAGCGCGCGATTTCAAGTTCGCCGTTCATGGCTTTATTCCGCAGCTACGCGCGCCGCTTGGGCGCGGTCTTGAATATAAGCGTGGATTGCATCGGCGGCCTCGCGGCCTTCCTTGATGGCCCACACCACGAGCGAGGCGCCACGCACGATATCGCCCGCGGCGTATACGCCCGGCAAATTCGTCGCATAGGTCAGCGGATTGGCGCTGATCGTGCCCCAGCGTGTCGTTTTGAGATCGAGCGCGTCCCACGCTTCCGGCAGATCTTCCGGATCGAAGCCAAGGGCTGCGATGATGAGATCGCCTACGACATCAAACTCGCTGCCAGGCACTTCTTCCGGCGATTGGCGCCCACTCGCGTCCGGCGCGCCGAGGCGCATGCGGACAGCTGCCACGCCCGGCTTCTTGCCCGCACGCACCGCTTTGGGGGCTGCGAGCCATTCGAACACAACGCCCTCTTCCTCGGCGTTTTTCACTTCGCGTTGCGAGCCGGGCATGTTGGCGCGGTCGCGGCGATAAAGGCAGGTGACGCTCTTGGCGCCCTGACGCACAGCCGTGCGCACGCAATCCATCGCCGTGTCGCCGCCGCCGATGACCACGACGCGCTTGCCAGCCGCGTTGAGCGCGCCGCTGGTGAACTCGGCCACCTCATCGCCCAGGCCGACGCGGTTGGAGGCGATGAGGTAATCTAGCGCCTTCACCACACTCTGATCATTCGGCGCGTTAAGCGGCTTGGCCTTATAGACCCCGGTCGCGATCAGCACGGAATCGTGCTGCGTACGCAGATCGTCGAACGAGATCGTCTCGCCGACATTGCAATTCAGCACGAATTTCACGCCACCTTCGATGAGGCGCTGCGTGCGACGCTCGACAATGTCCTTCTCCAGCTTGAAGCCGGGGATGCCGTAGATCAGCAGGCCGCCGACGCGGTCATGGCGATCATAGACCGTTACTTGATAGCCGCGCAGACGCAGGCGCTCGGCGGCGGCGAGGCCCGCAGGGCCAGCGCCGATAATGCCAACGCTCTCCTCACGCTCGCGGCGCGGCTTGATCGCGGCGACCCAGCCCTTCTCCCAGGCGGTGTCGGTCAGGTACTTTTCCACAGCGCCAATGGTGACAGCGCCGTGCGTCGATTGCTCGATCACGCAGCCGCCTTCGCAGAGACGATCCTGCGGGCAAATCCGACCACAGATTTCCGGCATGGAATTGGTCGAGGCCGAAAGCTGATAGGCTTCCTCAAGGCGGCCCTCGGCCGTCATGCGCAGCCAATCAGGGATGTTGTTCTGGAGCGGACAATGCGTCTGACAGAACGGGACACCGCATTGGGCGCAGCGGGACGCCTGCTCGTTGGCCTTCTCGGCAATAAACTCGCGATAAATCTCATGAAAATCGTCGGCGCGGTCAGCCGCCGCGCGCTTCTCGGGCCATTTCTGACCCACAGACACGAATTTTTGCATGCGTTCGGCCACGAACGCCCTCCAAAGGCGCGAGTTGCGGGATAATTTTCCTTTAGACTGAGTTTGGCAGGCTGTTCAAGAAATAAGCTGCCTCTGCACAGCGATTTGGCCTGAATTTCGCACTTTCGCCCCGGTCCGACGCACTTCATGGTCGCGTCGGCTCAAATTGGGGGCGCCTGCTTGGACATTCTGAAACTACTCCGCGCCGCGGTGCTCGGCGTGCTGCAGGGCCTGACCGAATTCCTGCCCGTCTCCTCTACCGCGCACCTCCTGATTGGCGCGGAGCTGATCGGCTACGACGATCCGGGCGGCGTCTTTACCGTCATGATCCAGCTGGGCTCGATCCTCGCGGTGATGTGGCTCTACCGCCAGCGCATCTTCGACGTCATCACCGGCCTACCGACCAAGCCGGAGGCGCGGCGCTTTGCGCTGATGCTCTTCCTCGCGTTCCTGCCGGCGGTGCTCATCGGTTTCTTCGCTGCCGATTACGTCAAGACAGTGCTCTATGAGAGCTTCATCGTCATCGGCTGGGCATTGGTGATTGGCGGAATCGCCATGCTGTTGCTGGAGCGTTTTGCACCAGCGGCGGTGGTGACTGACGCCGCGCAAACACCAATCTGGCGCGCCGTCGCGGTGGGCTTCATGCAATGCATTGCCATGATCCCCGGCGTCTCGCGCTCGGGCGCCACGATCTATGGCGGCTTGCTGCTCGGCCTTGATCGACGCGCGGCCGCGGAGTTTTCGTTCTTCCTCGCCATGCCGACGATGGTGGCGGCGTTCATCTACGACTTCATCAAAGTGAAGGACCAAATCGCTAGCGAGCGCATCGCCGAGATCGCCGTGGGTTTCGTGTTTGCATTTCTGGCCGCCGCACTTGTGGTGAAGCCTTTCCTGGATTTTGTTACCCGCATTGGCTTTGGCCCGTTCGCTTGGTATCGCATTGGTCTCGGCGCGCTCTTGCTCGGCGGCGTTCACATGGGCCAGCTTGGCTAAGCCGCGCCGCTTCAAGGGTGAAGCTCATGGCGCAATCGAAGCTCTGGACCATCGGCTACGAGAACGTCGGCGTGCCTGAGTTCGTGGCGGCGCTGAAAGAAGCCAAGATCAAAACGCTGGTGGATGTGCGCGAAATCGCGAACTCACGCCGCGCCGGCTACTCAAAGAAGGCCCTCGCCGCGAGTTTGGACGAAGCCGGCATCGCTTACGTGCACATGAAGCCGCTCGGCACGCCGAAGGCCGGACGCGAAGCCGCGCGCAAGGGCGACACCAAGACCATGCGGCGCATCTTCGAAGCCAAGCTAGCCGAGCCTGAGAGTCAGCTCGCTTTGGCGGAGACAGCCGATCTCGCAAAGAAAGGCCGCGTCTGCATCATGTGCCTGGAGCACGACTGGCGCGACTGCCATCGCGCGATCGTCGCCGAGCACCTCGGCGAATTCGGCCTTAAGCCGGCGCACCTTTCGCCCGGACCGCCGCGATAATCGAAACCACCAGCAGCGTCGTCCAATAAAGCGCGACAGCGCCCGTGAACGCGCGCGGTTCGACCAGTCCTACATAGGATGCAGCGACGATCGGCAGCGTGAGCAAACCAACGACGCCGAGAATCCAGCGCCTGCGTTCGGCCGTGAAGCAGAGCGCGGACACCAGCACGCCATTCAAACCAATGCCGGCATATTTCACCCAATGCATCGGCGCGATCAGCGGCAGGTGCGACGCGGCGTTTTGATAATCAGCGGTGAGCTGGAGCTGCTGATAGGTCTCGACCACATCACCGCCGGCGCCGATCAGTGCGGCGATGACAGCGAGCCATTTCAGCGTGGTGTTGCCGCCGAGCATAAAGGCGGCGGCGATCAGGAAAAGCGCATACGCCGGGATGAAAGCGTAGAGATCGAGCGTGTTGAGCTGATCCATCGCGGCGATAATCGCGGGGTCCGCCGGATCGCCGAACACTTGCGCTAGGTCCGCCAGCGTCGTGCTGCGCTGGAACGCGCTGACATAGGTCGCGGCTTCGCCTGGCGCGTACACCGCGGCGACGTCGGGCAGAAAATTGAATCCAACAAAGACGCCGAGCGTCGCCAATCCGAAAATCGAAGCAGCGATTGCCCAGGTGCGCGATGTCATGCGGGATTCTGCTTTGTCTGGAACTGGCCGTAGGGGCGGAAGCGCCAGAGATAGGCTGGCACGATCGCCTCGACCGTTTCAAGCGGGGTGACGCCCAAATCCTGGATTGTCCCGGCCAGTGGATCGGCGCCGACGACATTGTCCTTGCGCAGCATATTCACCTGATCGCCAGTCAGCGGCGGAGCGGCGAACGGGATCAGCTTGAACGCCCAGCTGATCAGCAAGCCGAGCGGATAGGCAAACACGAAGGGCAACGGAATGAGCGGACGCGGGCGCGCCGTTTCGGCCGTAATGAATTCGAGCAATTGCTTGAACGTGTAGGTGCGCGGGCCGCCGAGCTCATAGACACGGCCCTGCGCTTCGCGCTTCTCAAGCGCGGCGCACACCGCGTCAGCGACATCGCCGACGAAGACCGGCTGGAACTTCGTTTTGCCGCCGCCGATGAGCGGCAACGCGATCGACGTTTGCGCCATGCGGGCGAAGCGATTGAAGAATCCGTCCTCTGGGCCAAACACGATTGAGGGGCGCAGAATCGTCGCCGTCGGCACAGCCTCCAACACGGCGCGCTCGCCTTGGTATTTCGACTGCGCGTACTTGGCGCCTTTCTCCGCGGCCCCGAGCGCGGAGATGTGCACTACGCGTTGGATGCCGCGCTTGGCGGCGGCTTCGGCGACCGCGCGCGCGCCTTCGACGTGCAGCGCGTCGAAATTTTGATTGCCGCTCTCGTGCAGCACGGCGACCAGGTTCACGACCGCGTCGGCGCCCTCGAGCGCGGCGTCGATCGAGTCCGGAAAGCGCAAATTCGCTTGCACGAGCTGAATCTGACCAACATCGCCCATCACGCGCAGATCAGCGCCAAGATGCGGGCGGCGCATGGCGACGCGGACACGTTTGCCGCGCTTGGCGAGCGCACGCACGACTTGCTTCCCGATGAAGCCAGAGCCGCCGAACACAACGACCAGTTCCGCCATGAAGCACTCCATAAGGCCCGGTTCAGCCGCGCCGCGCGATAAGAGGAAACGGCATCCGGATAAGTGTCAAATTGTGTCGCGGTATGGAGTGTTGCGCGGCGCTTGGCAACTGGCCGGAACCCGTGCGGGCGCGTCAGCTTGGCTCATGTTCCTCCGGAACGATGCCGGCGCAACCGCTTTGACTAGCCGAGGGGCGGAAACGCCTGAGGAGCACAAAATGAGTAAGTTTCTCGCCATGGCCGTCGCCGCGAGCGCGCTTATGATCGCGGCGCCGGCGTCTGCCCAAAGCTGGCAGAACATCAATGAACGCCAAGCGCGCCTGGATCAGCGTATTGACCGCGGCGTGCAGAATGGATCGCTCACCCGCCGCGAGGCGGCACAATTGCGCGCTGAATTCCAGGAAATCGTTCGCATCGAGCGCGCCTACCGTATGTCAAACGGCCTATCGTCATGGGAGCGCCAAGACCTGGATCGGCGCTTTGATGCGTTGAGCGCCCGGATTCGCTGGGATCGACACGATAACCAGGATCGTGACTGGCAGAACATCAACCAACGGCAGCGCGAACTTGATCGGCGCATCGACGCTGGCCTGCGCGACGGTTCATTGTCACGTGTGGAAGCGCATCGCTTGCGCGCCGAGTTTCAGAACATCGCCCGCATTGAGCAGGAGTATCGGCGGAACGGTTTGTCGCAGGGCGAACGTCGAGACCTTGATCGGCGCTTTGACCGCCTTAGCTATAGGATCGAAGCGGAGCGCCGCGACAGAGATAACCGCTACGGCTAATTCCCTCCCCCCGTTGCCGTAGCGCGTGAAGAAGCCGCCGATGCCCACAAGCGTCGGCGGCTTTGCCATTTCTGCGCCAGCTTTTGTGCTAGATCGGCGGCGCCATGACTCGGCCGCAGATCACCCGCCTGCGCGAAGCAGAAGCCGCGCCGATCGATGACACGAAAGTCATCGACGCGCACTTCAAGGTGATTGGTCGCAAGCGTCATTTCGCACGCATGCTTTGGCGTGGGTTCGTAACGATCCTCTGGGCGGCTCTGATCGGGTTTATGATTCCGCCGGCCTGGATCGCGTTCGACTATCTACGCGACTTTTTCCGTTAGGCGCTGAGGCGCGCCATTTCTGCGTCGCTGATGTCCTCGTTGGAATAGACGTCTTGCACGTCGTCCAGGTCGTCCAGCTGCGTCAGCAGCTTCATCAACGTCTCGGCCGCCTCGCCTTCGATCGGGATGGCGATATCGGTGCGCCACACGAATTTGGCCGAGACGGCGTCGCCGAACTTCTTGGCCAGATCCTGCGCCACGCCGCCGAGCGCGGTCATCTCACAGGTGATGACGTGATGCTCGCCCTCGACGACGCAATCATCCGCGCCGGCTTCGATCGCGGCTTCCAGCATCGCGTCTTCGCTGGCGACGGACAGTGCGTAACGCACCTCGCCCACTTTACGCCATGCGTTGGAAACCGAGTTGCTTTCCCCAAGATTGCCGCCGTTCTTGGCGAACGCCGCGCGAACTTCGCCGGCGGTGCGGTTCTTGTTGTCGGTAAGGCATTCGACAATCACGCCGATGCCGCCCGGGCCAAAGCCCTCGTAACGGATTTCGTCCAGCTGCTCGGCGCCCGCGCCGCTGCCCTTGTCGATGGCGCGCTGAATGTTGTCCTTCGGCATATTGATTGCGCGCCCCGAGGCCATGGCGCGGAACAGGCGCGGATTCGAGTTCGGATCGGCGCCCCCGAGTTTCACCGCCGCTTGGATTTCGCGCGCAATCTTGGTGAACGCTTGCGCGCGCTTCTTATCCTGCGCGCCCTTGCGGTGCTGGATATTCGCGAATTTGGAATGGCCTGCCATGGGGCGCGGCTATAGCGGGCGGCGCCATCTGGCTCAAGGGCGCCGCGCCTATTCCGGCGCGGCTCTCAGCCGATTCACCAGCGCCTCGGCTTGATCCAGGCGCGCGAACAAGTCCGCCGCGTCGCCCGTGACGCAACCGGCGTCGAACCGCGTGCGCTGGTCTTCCCGCCCTTCGCCCGAGGACCAGATGATGTCGCCATAGGGGCCATCGGCGATCACCCTGCTACATTCAAACCAGCGGCTCTCGTACGGCTGAAAGATTGCGCGGATCTCGGCGAACGATTCCGTGGAAACGGCGAAGCGAGTGACTTGATCACCCGCCGTGTAGCTTCCCTCTCCTGTCCGGCTCACCGACCAACTCGAGCGCAGGTTGCCCCAGTATCGGTGCTCCACGGTGATGATCTCCGGCTCAGGGATCGTCGGCGCGACATATCGGGCGCGCGCCATCTCCTCCATCAGCCGATACGCTTCATCGGCGTTGCGCGCGAGTGGCCGCGCGCCGTCGGAGGTACAAGCGGTATGCATCACCACGCGCCGCTCCGCCTCGCCGCGACGGAAGATGATGTGGCCAGGCGCCGAATGAGGCGACGGACTGGCACACGTGAGCCCCTCCGCCTCGAGCGGAGCAAGCAGCGCCGCCACGCGCTGAAAATCGCCTCGGCTCGCCTCGAATTCGAACACGCGCTCGCCAGCCCCGGGGACCATGCGGGCGTGACCGCCATTCTCGATCGTGTAGTACATGCGCTCAGGATGGTAGACGACTTCGATAGCGCTGAGTTCGTGCGCCCGCGGCGTCACGCACGCGCTCAGACACGCAATCAAGCCAAAAATCATGACGCGCATGCTCGCACCTATCACTATGCACGGCCCGTTAAAGGCGCGCCGCGCACACAGCGGATGGCTTCCTTGGGCGTGATCACCCAATCCAGATGTGCGTCGTGCGGACCAGTTGGCACCGCGCCCATTTCCTGTTCAGCATAGGCGATGCCGACGGCGATCGCGCCATGGGCGCGGTACAGAGAAATGATGCGGTCGTAATGGCCGCCGCCTTGGCCAAGCCGGTTGCCGGCGCGGTCAAACGCGATCAGCGGCACGAGAATGAGGCGCGGCGTCACCTCTTGCGCGCCCTTGGGCGGCGACGGGACGCCAAACGCGTCCGCCGTGAGCGCCTCGCTGCCGCGCCAGGCGAGGAAGCGCGCCGGCCCCTGTCGGGTTTCCATGCGCGGCAACGCCACCACATTGCCGACCTTAGCGAGCGCGGCCAACAGCGGACGACCGTCGATCTCGCTGCCCACTGGCCAATAGCCGGCGACAGGTGAGACACGCGCCAGCTCCAGCGGGAAATTATCGATCAATTTCAGCGGCGCGTCGCGAGGCTCCACCGCGTTGCGCTCCGCCCGCATCAACATGCGCGCGTCGGCTTTTTCGGCCTCAAGCTCCGCACTCATGCTCCCTCGCTTGCGGGGGAGCTGTCAGCGCGCAGCGCGCGATGACTGAGGGGGCGCAGCGCAAACGTCAAACCGACTTACCCCCTTCGCCTCGCTAAGCTCGGCACTTCCCCCGCAAGCGGGGGAAGAGTCGGGCGGACCACAGACGCCGTAAGGCATTGCTCATCCTCTCGAACCCTAGACAACTAGGTGGGCGCCAGGTGCTGCAGACCAGGGTCCGCGACAGAGCCAGCTCCCGAGAGAGATGATACGGTCCCAGGGATGATGCGCCTCTCGCACGCCGCAGTAACCGCCCGAGGCTGAATCTAGGCGCGGCGAGCGCTTCGCTCAAGCGGCGCCGTGTGCGACCAGCGCGCCGACGCGGCCACGTTCGTCGTTCACCGGCGCGCTGCGTGCATCAAGCCGCGCTTCGACCACCATGTCCGTCAACCGCTCGATCTCCTCGCGCGCCAAGGCGAGGGCCGCACTGGTGGCCTGGGTCTGGTCGAGAAGCGCCAAAGCCGTCAGGACAAGCCGACGCATCGCGTCCTCGTCGCCGGAGAACCGGGCCAGTCGCGCATTGAGCGCTTCGGCCAAATCCTCGAGCCGGCGCTGGTCGCAATCGGCGCATTCAATGGTGAATTGCTGGTTCGCTACGTTCAGGACAGCCTGCATCAGACGTCCTCCTCCCTCGCCGCTGCACCGAGCGCACGGACCGGACCGGCCAGCGCCTCAGCTACAACATCAGCGTCAGCGCCTGGTTCCAACGCGTCGAGCCGCGCCTCGATTGTGCTCAAGGCTTGGTTCAGCGCGCTCGCCTGGGCGGCGTGCGCCTCGTTTGGGGAATCTCTTCCCATTGCGACGAAATGTTACGGGATTGATCGATTCGTTGAAAGCCTGCTCTGCGGTTCCGGGCATGGACGCGGGGGCGGTACGGGTCTAATCCCACGCCCACACTCACAATTCAAAATCAGGAGCGGATGCCCATGGGCGTGAAGGTTGCGATCAACGGGTTCGGACGCATTGGCCGCAACGTGCTGCGCGCGATCTACGAGACGGGCCGCACCGATATCGAGGTGGTCGCGATCAACGATCTGGGCCCGGTCGAAACCAACGCCCACCTGCTACGCTACGACAGCGTCCACGGCCGTTTCCCGGGCGAAGTGAAATCGGGCGAGGACTGGATCGATCTCGGCAAGGGCAAGATCAAGGTCACCGCGATCAAGAACCCGGCCGAGCTGCCGCACAAGGATCTGGGCGTCGACATCGCGCTTGAGTGCACCGGCATCTTCACCGCCCGCGATAAGGCCGCACTCCACCTCGACGGCGGCGCCAAGCGCGTGATCGTTTCGGCCCCGGCGGACGGCGCGGACTACACGGTCGTCTATGGCGTGAACCACCAGGGGCTGACGAAAGATCACGTCGTGATCTCGAACGCCTCGTGCACCACGAATTGCCTCGCGCCCGTGGTCAGCGTTCTGCATGACGCGATCGGCATCGATCACGGCATGATGACGACGATCCATTCCTACACCGGCGACCAGCCGACGCTCGATACGCTGCACAAGGATCTCTATCGCGCCCGCGCCGCGGCGTTGAACATGATCCCGACATCAACGGGCGCCGCCAAAGCGATCGGCCTCGTGATCCCGGACCTGAAGGGCAAGCTCGACGGCATCTCGATCCGCGTGCCGACGCCGAACGTCTCGGTGGTGGATTTCAAGTTCGTGGCCAAGAAGGCGACGACGAAGGAAGAGATCAACGCCGCGATCAAGGCCGCCGCTGACGGCCCGCTCAAGGGCATTCTCGGCTACACCAACGCGCCGAACGTCTCGATGGACTTCAACCACGATCCGCATTCGTCGATCTTCCACAACGATCAGACGAAGGTGATGGAAGGCAAGTTCTGCTCGATCCTCACCTGGTACGATAACGAATGGGGCTTCTCGAACCGCATGGCCGACACGGCTGTGGCGCTGAGCAAGCTGATCTAAAGCTAAGAGGCGCTCTTGCCGCAGGGCGTTCCCTCAAAGCTCGCATGACGTTATCAATGGACTCGCTCGGAGAGGAGCTTCCATTGAGCGATTGGGATGCCGAGATTGACGCCGCAACAGCGTCCGCACGCGCCGAGGCGCGAAAGCGGCATCAAGCTGCCGAGCGCCGACGCGCCGTCGGCGTTTTGGTCCTCCGTGTTACGGTGGTTGTTGCTGGCGCCGGGGTGATAGCCTGGGCCTGGTCGACCGCAAGTGCATCGGAGATGGCTCTGATCTGCGCTGTCGTGTTAGGCATCGTGGCGGTCGTCTTAGCGCCGAACCTTGTTGAGCGAGTAGTCAGTCACGCGACTGCGGGAGTCGTTGGGTGTGCCGGACTCGCATTGGCTGTGGTCTTTGTCGTCGCGATAGCTGCCGGTGCCGTCATAGGTATCGGATATCTGCTCGGCGTAGGCATCAATCTGGCGCAATGACTTTCCCGACTTGGCACTGCTTACTCACTACCACTGCCCCCCCTCCCGTCGAGGGAGAGAAAGAGTGAAATTCCCCCACCTCACCCCGGTCGCCAAAGCGCAGCTTTGGGGTTTGCTTGTGGGCACGGCGCTGGCGGTGCTGGCGTGTGAGCGCTGGGAGCTTGGCTATCGCATCATGCTGATCGTCGGGGCGCTGGCTTGGGTCTTAAGCGAGCGCTTCCTCGCGCCGCGGCTCACCGGCTCAGGCTGGCGCACGATCGCGGCGGGCGTCGCCAGCGGCATCGCGTTTCCGTGGATTGGCGTGGTAGCCGCGGTGCTGCTGAACGCGTTGCGCCCGTAGGGCGAAACGCGCGCCGATTGGTTGAACGCACAAGCGTTGCGTTGCGCCAATGATCAAAGTGCGGACATGGCCGCACGCCGCTTGCCAGATGTCTATGTCGCCGCCGGCGATCTTGCGTTCGCGATCGCAGCATTCGCGTGCGGGCTATTCAGCGCGCCGCTTGAAATCGCGATCGTCGCCGCGTTCGGCATGGTCGCGTTCTGGCTTACCTCGCGCCGACCCATCCTCGACCGGCTCAAGGGCCGCGCGTTTTTTCGGATCAGCGCACTCGCAATCGCGGTCTTGCTTACCATATTGAGCGGCGCGTACTGGCTTGGCCTTGGAATAGCCGACGCGCTTTAGGGGAAACGTCCAATATGAGCAAAGTTTCGATGTACGCGGCCAGCGCGCCGACGTTTACGCGCATGCTGAAAAATCTCGCCGCGATGCTGAACAAAGCCGAAGCGCACGCGAAGGCGAAGAATTTCGATGTCACCACGCTGCTGAACGATCGCCTCGCGCCAGATATGTTCACGCTGATGCGCCAAGTGCAGATCGCCACCGATCACGCCAAGGGCGCCATGGCGCGTCTCGCGGGCGAAGTGCCGGAAACGATCGAAGACAAGGAAGTCACGCTCGCCGATCTGCAAGCGCGCATCGCCAAAGTGATCGGCATGGTCGAGAGCTTTAAGCCCGAGCAACTCGAAGGCGCCGAGAACCGCGAAATCAGCATTAAGATTCCCGGTTCGGAACTCAAATTCGACGGCCAGACCTATCTGAACACCTGGGCGCTGCCCAATTTCTATTTCCACGTCACCATGGCCTACGCGATCCTGCGCCACAACGGCGTCGATCTCGGCAAGAAAGACTTTTTGATGAGCTGACGCGGATGATGCGTAAGCCCAACATCCGCTCGGCGCTGACCGATGTCGTGTTCGTGGTGCTCGCGTTTATCGCGGGCGTCGCGAATGCGCCTTTGGCGTATGCCGGCCTGATCGCGCTCGGCTCCGCCCTCGTCTGGGCCTGGACGCGGCGGACAGCACTCGCTTCCATGCCTTTGGCGCGGCGCGCGACAAATACTGTGCTGGCGCTCGCCATGATTGGCGCTGTAATGATCGTCTTCTATGGGATCGGCCGCGCCGCTGGAGGACATTTATGAGCTTTCGTCGCATTGAAGATGCGCCTGCGAACAAAACAGCGCTGGTCCGCGTGGACTTCAACGTGCCGATGGCCGATGGCGCGGTGAGCGACGATACGCGCCTGCGCGCGGCTCTGCCGACGATCCAGGCGTTGACCGCCAAGGGCTGCAAAGTGGCCCTACTCGCGCACTTCGATCGCCCGAAGGGCAAGCGCGTGCCGGAGATGTCGCTGAAGCCGGTGGCCGCGCCGCTCGCCGCATTGCTCGGCGCGCCGGTGGCGTTCGCCGATGATTGCGTTGGCACGGAAGCAAAAGCCGCGATCGATGCGCTGCCCGCCGGCGGCGTGGTCCTGCTGGAGAACACACGCTTTCACGCTGGCGAAGAGAAGAATGATCCAGAGCTCGCCAAGCAAATCGCGGCGCTCGGCGATTTCTACGTGAACGATGCGTTCTCTGCCGCGCACCGCGCGCATGCCAGCACGGAAGGCTTGGCGCATCTGCTGCCCGCCTACGCCGGCAAGCAGATGGAGCGCGAGCTCGATGCGCTCGACGCCGCACTCGGCACGCCGAAGCGCCCCGTGCTCGGCATCGTCGGCGGCGCCAAGGTTTCGACCAAGCTCGATCTTCTGCAAAACCTGATCAACAAGCTCGACAAGCTCGCCATCGGCGGCGGCATGGCCAACACCTTCCTTTACGCCCAAGGCGTGGAGATCGGCGGCTCGCTTGCTGAAAAGGACATGGCCGACACCGCGCGCGCGATCATGGAAGCGGCCAAAGGCAAGTGCGAAATCCTGCTGCCGGTCGATGTGGTCGTGGCGAAAGAGGTGAAGCCGCACGCCGAAGCCCGCATGACCGGGCTCGACGACATCGGCGCGGACGAGAAAATCCTCGATGCGGGGGAAAAGACCGTGCGCAAGCTGCGCGAAGCGATGAAGCATTCGCACACCCTGATCTGGAACGGCCCGCTCGGCGTATTTGAGGTGCCGCCGTTCGACCAAGCCACGGTGATTGCCGCTCAGGAAGCCGCGGAACTCGCGAAAACCGGCAAGCTGATCGCCGTCGCCGGCGGCGGCGACACGGTGGCGGCTCTCCATCATGCGGGTGTGGCGGACGACATGACCTTCGTGTCCACAGCCGGCGGCGCCTTCCTGGAATGGATGGAAGGCAAGCCCCTGCCAGGGGTCGAGGCGCTGAAGCGCTGAGCGCCCCTGCGGCAACCGAGCACAGGCAAAATTGCCCCCATTTCCACACCCGGCTTGGCGTTTTGCGCGGAGCCGGGCTAAACCCGCGCGATCCAAGCACAGGCGGCGGGGTCACCCGCCCTCAACCGAACACGCGGGGCAGACGACGTGAATCTCGACGCATTGAATAAAGTCGCCGAAGCCATGGTGGCGCCGAGCCGCGGTATCCTGGCGGCCGACGAATCCACCGGCACGATCAAGAAGCGCTTCGACGCGATCAGCGTCGAAAACACCGAGGACAATCGCCGCGATTATCGCGAATTGATGTTCCGCGCCAAAGAGGCGATGCAATTCATCTCCGGCGTCATCCTGTACGATGAAACCATCTGGCAAAGCGCCAAGGACGGCACGCCGCTGGTGAAGCTGATCGAGCAAGCCGGCTCCATCCCCGGCATCAAGGTCGATGAAGGCACGCGTCAGCTCGCGGGGGCCAAGCCGGGTGAACTGATCACCAAGGGTCTCGACGGCCTCGATAAGCGCCTGCCGAAATATTACGAGCAAGGCGCGCGCTTCGCCAAATGGCGCGCGGTGATCGATCCGACCAACGTCTCCTATGCCGGCGTGCTCGCCAACGCACACGCGCTCGCGCGCTATGCAAACCTCTGCCAAGAGTTCAACATTGTACCGATCGTCGAACCGGAAGTCCTTATGGACGCCGACAACGATATCGACACCACCTACGCCGTCACCGAATGGGTGCTGAAGGAAGTTTTCCAACAGCTCTATTATCTGAACGTGCCGCTCGAAGGCATCGTGCTGAAACCGAACATGATCGTGCCGGGCAAGAAGGCCGCCAAGCAAGCCAGCGTCGATGAGGTCGCTGAAAAAACGATCCGCTGCCTGAAGGCGTGTGTCCCGAGTGCGGTGCCTGGCATCGCTTATCTCTCTGGCGGCCAATCGGATGAACTCGCGACCGCGCATCTCTCGCGCATGAACGAGATCGGCGGCTTCCCGTGGAAGATGACGTTCTCTTATGGCCGCGCGCTGCAGGCCGCGCCGCAAAAAGCCTGGAGCGGCAAGGCGGAGAACGTTGGCAAAGCGCAGGCCGCCTTCCTGCACCGCGCCCGCATGAATGGCCTCGCCAGCTTGGGCAAGTGGAACCCAAGCTTGGAAAAGCAGGCGGCGTGACGCGCGAACGCTGCCGCCTCTATTTGATCACGCCGCCAACGTTCGAGTTGGCGGCGTTTTCGCTTGCGCTGGCAGATGCCCTCGCCGGCGGCGACGTCGCTTGCGTGCAATTGCGTCTGAAGGATGCGGCGGACGACGAAGTACTGCGCATCGGCCGCGCGCTCATGCCGATTGTGCAAGCGGCGGATGCGGCTTTCATTCTAAACGATCGCCCCGACCTCGCCGCGAAGCTCAACGCCGACGGCGTGCATGTCGGTCAAGATGACGTCAGCTATGCTGAAGCGCGACGTCTTCTGGGCAAGGAGCGTATCGTCGGCGTGACCTGCCATAATTCTCGCCATCTCGCGATGGAAGCGGCCGAAGCTGGCGCGGATTATGTCGCGTTCGGCGCGTTCTATCCGACAGGCACCAAGGAACCGAAGCACTGGGCCGAGCCCGAGATCCTCGAGATCTGGGCCGAGATCGCAGAGACCCCGTGTGTCGCAATCGGCGGCATCACAGTTGAGAACGCCGAGCCGCTGGTGCGGGCGGGCGCGGACTTTCTCGCCGTATCTGCCGGCGTCTGGACGCACCCGGCGGGTCCGCGCGCTGCCGTGGCGGCCTTCAACGCTGTGTTTGACCGGTTGGCAGGCTAAGCTCCGCGCAAACTTGCGCCGGAGCCGCCATGACCAACGCGTTCGATGACCTGCTTTCCCAATTGCGCCAGCGCGCCAAGCAGCGGCCAGCGCCAGACGAGACCATCGCTCCGCGCACTTTCGCCGACAAAGCCGCCGATAGGATCGCCGAAGTGGTCGGCTCCTGGCGCTTCATCGTCATTCAAAGCGCGTTGTTGCTTGCGTGGATCGTATTCAACGCGATCAGCAGCGACCGGGTCGACCCCTACCCCTTCATCCTGCTGAACCTGCTGCTCTCATTCCAGGCCGCTTACACCGCGCCAATCATCATGATGAGCCAGAACAGGCAAGCCGACATTGATCGTCAACGCGCGATCGAGGACTACGACATCAATTGCAAAGCCGAACTCGAAATCGAAACGCTGCACCAAAAGATCGACCTGTTGCGCGAGCAAGAAATCGCGCAATTGACGGCCGCAGTGGATCGGCTGACCAAGATGCTGGAGGCGAAGGGTTAAACGTCCTGCGACCAGTTTGACCCGCGCACCCGCGCCAAATGCCGCTCGAACAATGCCTGCTCCAGCGCATCGCCATTGCCTTCGAGGAAGGCGTGCTTTTGCCAATAGCCGCGCCCAGGGCGGCCGGTGTCTTTGCTGACGACCAGCACGTCGAGCGGCGGCTCGCGGCGGCGGCGGTTTTGTTCGGCGATGGCGTCGAGCGCGCCCCAAAGCGAGTGCTGATCAAACTCACCGATGCGAATGTCCTCCGCCTCCGCCGCTTCGCGCAGCGCGTTCTCGGCTTCCTTATACGTGAATGGCGGCCCGCCGGAGCGCGCGCGCTCAACCAAGAGCGAGCGCAGAACGGCGACCATCTCTTCTTTCTGACCACCCGCGCGCAGCCGCGCATTGCGGGCAAGGTTTCTCTTGCCGAGCAAGGTCTCCAGCTTGCCAAGCACCTTTTGAATCTCGGGATGATCTGGCGCACCGCTCCATTGCGTAAGGTCGGCGGCTTGCACGGCGTCGAAGGGCGCTACAAGCGCGCACGGCGCCAGCATCACCGGCACGAGGATGCCGCGCTCTAGGCCGATCTTCGCTTCGCGCGTCACCCAATGCGAGGAGACGGCCGCGAACGTCCAGCACACAATCATCGCCTGGGCCGCGGCGATCTGCTCCTCGATCCGCCGCTCCCATTCGGCGCCCACCTCGATACCGGCGTCAAACCAGACCGGCAGATCAAGGTCCAAGAGCAGCGTGTAGAGCGCCTCCACGCGGGCTTTGTCCTCGCGCTTGTAGGAAATAAAGACGTCGCTCAAGGTTAAGCCTCCGGCCTAAGAGCTTGGAATCGCCCCGCTTCCCCCGCGCCGAGCCTAGGCTGCGCGCGCGCCCCTCGCCAGTAACCGTACAGGGCTAGGAAATCGCCCCGAACCCGCCTACCTGAAGGGCTCAGATTCAGGCCCGCTGGAGCTTCCATGAACTTTATCCCCACCCGCCTCGATGACGCCGAGAAAGCCCCGGCGGAGGCCCGCAACGCGCCGGACGTGATCGAAAAAGCGTTGTTCAACGCCCGTGTGGTGATGCTGACCGGCGAAGTGAACGACCTGCAAGCGCGCCGCGTCACCGAGCGCCTGTTCGCACTGGCGGCCGACAACGCTGATCCGATCACCTTCGTGATCTCCTCGCCCGGCGGCCACGTCGAAAGCGGCGACATGATCCATGACGTGATCAAATTCATCAACGCGCCGGTGCGCATGCTCGGCACGGGCTGGGTCGCCTCCGCCGGCGCGCTGATCTACGCCGCCGCCGAGCGCGAGAACCGCTATTGCCTGCCGAACACGCGCTTCCTGCTGCACGAACCGCGCGGCGGCGTGGGCGGCATGGCTTCGGACGTCGAAATCCAAGCGCGCGAAATCCTGCGCATGCGCGAGCGTCTGAACAAGATTTTCGCCGACGCCACCGGCCAACCGCTCGACAAGATCAAGCGTGACGTCGACCGCGATTATTGGATGCAAGCCGAGGAAGCGAAAGCGTATGGCTTGGTCGGCAAAATCGTGCGGAGCCAAGCCGAGATCCGGTAAAGCGCGCCAACACGGTTTGTGATCGCTTAACGCCGGCCTTCGGGCCGGCGTTTTCGTGGCAGCGTGCGTAACCCGGCTTTAAGTGCAGTTACCGTATCCTCCATTCTTGTCCGCGAAGACCCGTCAAAACGGGCGCGCGGTTGGGGTTGGTGGAGATTTATCCAATGCGCATCAAAGGTGCGGCGGCGTCGGCGTTCGCCTTGATTTTGGCAGCCTGCGGCGGCGGCTCGGCTGAGCACGGCGAAACGGACGCGCATGGCGGCGAGCACGCCGAAGCGGCTCATGGCGAAGGCCACGGCCCCTCACTGGGCCCGGCGGAAGCGCACGCGGCCGAACATGCCCCTGCCGCGCCGCATGGCGGCGACGCCAACCATTGGGATTACATGCACCAGGCCGCCTGGGCGCAGGTCGCCGGTACGTGCGGCCAAGGCCAGGAGCAATCGCCGGTCAATCTCTCCAGCGCCACGCCGATGGTGGAAATGCCCGACCTCGCCCCGCACTAT
The DNA here is from genome assembly GCF_036392335.1 of Vitreimonas sp. Taxonomy (NCBI): domain Bacteria; kingdom Pseudomonadati; phylum Pseudomonadota; class Alphaproteobacteria; order Hyphomonadales; family Hyphomonadaceae; genus Vitreimonas; species Vitreimonas sp. The sequence goes on along the minus strand of NZ_DASVYD010000032.1, from coordinate 40,972 downwards.
TTGCCGGCGGCCGGCAATTTCGTGAACAATGGCCACACGCTGCAGTTCAATCCAGCGCAGAGCGCGGCGGCCTTGATGATTGGTCAGCAAGCTTACGGCTTTGCGCAATTCCACTTCCACTCGCCGGCTGAACACACGCTCGACCGCCGCGCCTATCCAGCCGAGCTGCACTTCGTGCATCGCAACAGCCAGGGCCAGCTCGCGGTCGTGGGCGTATTCATCGAGGAAGGGCTGGAGAACCAAGCGCTAGGCGCGCTGCTCGCGGCGATGCCCAACGGCCAGGGCGAGGAAATGGCCACCCACATCACTGCCGATCTCGCGGCGTTGCTGCCGCAAGATCGCGCCTATTTTGCTTATGCCGGCTCGTTGACGACGCCGCCCTGTAGCGAAGGCGTGCGCTGGAACGTGCTGCGCACGCCGATCCAGGCCTCCGCCGCGCAGATCGCGGCCTTGCGTGAAGCGCTCGGCTCCAGTTCGCGCCACGTGCAACCGCTGAACCAACGCACCGTGGTGCTGGGCTCCTAAGCCGATCAAACGAGCAACAACAAGCACACGCGGCGGCCAGAAATGGTCGCCGCGTTTTCGCGTTCAGGGAACCTCGTGTGTCCCGTTTTGGCGCGCCAACCTGACAAAAAAGCAAGGAAATCCGGGGCTTTTGCACTGCAGTTCGCCCTGTGCGCGTCGCATTTTCGCCCTGTGGAAAAGTAAAACGCCCGTCCGTGTCCGCGCACGCTGCGGTGTGGATGCGACCACTTTTGTTTTGCCATGACGCCCGGCGCGGCGACGCGCCCCGCGAAATAGAGAGACCAAGATGGCCGCTCGCTGGATCGGACTGTCGCGTTCGAACAAGGGAAGAGTCTCGAAGCGCGCTGAGCGCGCCTCCATCAAGCATTGCATGCACGCCGCCAGCCTCGCGAGCGTGTTGGTTGTCGCCGCGGCGATGAATTTCGCGCTCTACCCGGACGCGCTCGCCGCTGTTGTCAGTGGCGAACGTCAGATCATCGGCTTCGTTCCAGACGAACCGTCTTCAAGCGCAGTTTCGCCAGCCACACCGGTCGCGCTCAACGAAGAAGAAGTACGCCTGCTGGCCGCGACCGCCTGGGGCGAAGCACGCAGCGAAGGCGAACATGGCATGCGCGCCGTGGCGCACGTCATGGTCAATCGCATCGGCGACCGCTTCGGCGAAGATCTCGCCACGGTGATCCTCTCACCCAAACAATTCTCTGTCTGGAACCGTGGCGATCCCAATCGGCGCACGGTGATCAATCTGGCGCGCGATCCTTCAAGCGTGATCACCGATCCCGAATGGGCGATCGCCGATCGCGTTGCGCGTGAAGTGCTGAGCGGCCAGTCCATCGACCCCACCGGCGGCGCGTTGTTCTATCACACGCGCGCGGTGCGTCCGCGTTGGGCCCGCTTCGGCGAAGGCCGGCAGATCATCGGCCAGCACATCTTCTATGCCGATGTGCCGGATCCGGGCCGGCGCGAGACACCGCGCATGATCGATGTCGCGCAATATTTGGGTCAAGCGATTTCGGGTGGTGAAGCGCGCACGCAGCACGCCTCGGCATCCGCGCGGGGGCCGCGCGCTGGTCGGGTCAACGGCGTGATTCAATATGCGTCGCCCGAAGCTGCGGGCCAGGCGCTGCCCAGCGAAAGCGTGGCGACGGACGTCAACGCCGCCGCAACGCCGACGATCAATGGGGTAGCGCTCAGCGTCAGCGGAACGACGAGCCCAGCCGCGCCGTAAACAACGATCGTCGGGGCCTCTGAGTTGCTGCCCCCGAACTAGAGGGGGTCATCCGCTCGCTCACCCTTCCAGTAGTCGAGACTCTCGCCTTCTGGGAGGATGAGGCGGCCAAGATTATAGATCATGATCTTGCCGCTGTCGGGATAGACGCAAACCTCGTTGGGCGCGCGGTCGCCGATGATCATGAATTTGAACGGCGCGGCGCGATCATTGACGATGCAATGGCCCACGCGTTGGCCGGCGGGAAAGCAGACATAATCGCCGGCCTTGATCAGATAGCGCTCATCGCCCAGGCGTAGCGTGGCTTCGCCTTCAAGCGCGACGATGTGCTCTTCCTCCACCATGTGATAATGGAACGGGCAAGTCTGCTTGCCTGGCGGCACCACCTCAATCGCGATGCCGATCTTGCGCCGGTCATCTCGCGTGTTGGATAGAACCTGCGTGCGCCCGCCATAGCGGACGCCTTCGCTCCACTCTTCGACCGGAATTGAATCGATTGCGATCGGACGTTCCGGTTTGTCTTGTTGGCTCATGGCGAGGAGGAAACGCCCGAGCGCGTGAAATCGCAAACAAAAAGCGCGGACCTCTCGGCCCGCGCTTGGAGCTTGGTGCTTAGAGAACTCAGTGGCTCTCGTTACGCCAGACTTGCTTGTAGGCCAGGTACATAAGGCCCGCGAGCACGATCAGGAACGTCAGCACGACGATGCCGGTGCGCTTGCGCTGCTCCATGTGCGGGTCCGCAGCCCACTGCAGGAAGTGCGTCACGTCAGCGGCGTATTGCTCAACCGTGGTCGGCGTGCCGTCCGCGTACGCCACCGCACCTTCCGCCAGCGGCGGCGGCATGGCGATGTAGCGGCCGGCGAAGTACGGGTTCTCGTACAACGTGCCTTGGCTGGCGCCGGTATATCCCGTCAGCAGCGCGTAGATATAATCCGCGCCGCCATGACGGGCCGACGTGATCACCGAGAGATCGACCGGATAGGCCCCGCCATTCGCGGCGCGGGCCGCGATTTCGTTCGGGAACGGACGGCGGAAGTGATCTGAAATCCGACCCGGACGATCCGTGAGTTGGCCCGTGTTGGGGTCCACCGCATTGATCGTCACGCCTGCGGCGATGGCGCGAACGTATTGGTTTTCGGTCACGTCGACGAAAGTGCCCCCATGCGCCGGCGCGCCGACGTGAGGCTCAAGTTCACCGGTCTCGTGATTGCGCACCATATAAAGCGCGAACGGGCCGTTGCGCTCGCCGAGGTGGCGATAGGCCAAGTGGTCCATCGCGTGGCAGGACGCGCAGACCTGCTGATAGACCTGAAAGCCGCGTTGCACCGCGCCCATGTCGTACGCGCCGACGGGGCTGTCGAAGCTGAACGGGTGATCATGCGGATGCTCAGCGTCGCCAGCGGCGAACGCAGCGCCCACGGAGGCGACCGTGAGGGCCGCAGCGAGTGTCAATGCGCGCAGCATTAGGCGGCTCCCTGCGCTTGCTTGATGACGGGCTTGGCGATCGTGTCCGGAACGCGGCCAGGCGTTTCGCGCAGGCCGAGCACGGGCAGGAGCACCAGGAAGAAGAAGAAGTAGTAGAACGTCGCGATTTGCGAGAGACGCGTCACCGTGAAGGTGAACGGCGAATTGCGCGTGATGTTGAAGAACGGCGCGGCCTGACCGACTTCCGCCTTCGCTTCAGCGATCGCCGTCTCCAGCTCATCCGCGGTGCCGGCTGTCACCGTACGGGTCTGCACGGCGCCGCCATTGACGGCGCGAAGCGTGCCTTCAGTGGCCGACGTGCGCGTTACTGCGGTCATCGCCGCGCCCTGCTCGGCTTGTTGCGCTTGCGCCGCGGCGGCTGTGTCGGCCCAAGCAGATTCGCTGGGCGCGCGGACCGGAGCTTGCGTCACCGTACCACCCTCAACCCACTCAAGCGTGGCCGAGAACGTCGCGGGCACGAGGATCTTGCCTGGGTTCTGCCCGCCGCACCAACCGAGGATGACGCAGACGACCACGAAGATCAGGAAGAACTGGCGCGCGATCGGACGATAGCGCATCGAGCGGACGCGCGACGTATCGAGCCACGGCAGCACGAAGAGCACGCCGATCGCCGCGAACATCGCCAGCACGCCGCCCAGCTTGGAATCGATCGGGCCGATATTGAAATCGATGGCGCGCAGGATCGCGTAGAACGGCAGCAGATACCATTCCGGCACGATTTCCGGCGGCGTCTGCAGCGGGTTCGCCGGGATGAAATTGTCGGCGTGGCCGAGCGCGTCCGGCATATAGAATACGAAGGTCGCGAATAGGATCACGAACAACACCACCGCAAACAGGTCCTTGACCGTCGCGTGCGGCGTGAACGGCACCGTATCTTCCTTCGACTTCACATCGACGCCGGTCGGATTGTTCTGACCGGCTTCGTGCAGCGCCCACACGTGCAGCGCCACAACGCCCGCAATCACGAACGGCAGCAGGTAGTGCAGTGAGAAGAAGCGGTTGATGGTCGGCTGATCGATCGAGAAGCCGCCCGAGAGCCAATTCTTGATGCTCTCGCCGACGATCGGCAACGCGCCCAAGAGATTGGTGATGACGGTGGCGCCCCAGAACGACATCTGGCCCCACGGCAGCGTGTAGCCGAGGAAGGCGGTCGCCACCATGAGCAGGTAAATCACGCAGCCCAAAATCCAGAGCAGCTCACGCGGGGCCTTGTAGGACCCGTAATAGAGGCCGCGGAACATGTGGATATAGACGGCGAGGAAGAACATCGACGCGCCCACCGCGTGGATGTTCTGGATCAGCCAGCCAAACGGCACGTCGCGCTCAAGGCGCTGCACCGAGGCGAACGCCATGTCGATGTGCGGCACATAGTGCATCGCAAGCACGACGCCGGTGACGATCTGCACCACAAGGCAGAGCGACAGCATCGCGCCGAACGTCCACCAATAGTTCAAATTCCGCGGCGTCGGATAGGCGACGAAGCTGTCGTGGCCCAGCCGAATGATCGGCAGGCGCTTGTCGAGCCAACGGGTGAAGCCTGATTTCGGCTCGTAGGTCGAAGGTCCGCTCACTTGGGTTCCTCGCTTTAGCCGATACGGATGGCGGTTGGGCCGGTGAAAACGTACGGCGCAACATCAAGATTGCGCGGCGCGGGGCCACGGCGAATGCGGCCCGACGTGTCGTAATCGGAACCGTGGCAAGGGCAGAACCAGCCGCCGTAGGACGAGCCTTCGACGAAGGTCGGCACGCAGCCCAAGTGCGTGCAGCTCGCCTGCAGGATAAGCCATTCCGGGCGGCCAGCCTGGCCATCTTCCTGGATCAGGCGATCGGCATCGCTTTGCGGGTCCTTCAGGTTGGCGAAATCATCGCGCTGGGCGGCGGCGATCTCCTCGGCGGTGCGGTGGCGCACGAACACAGGCTTGCCTTGCCACATCACCTTGATCTGCTGGCCGAGTTCGACGGCGGCGAGATCAACTTCTGTGGTCGACAACGCGCGCGTGTCGGCGGCGGGATTCATCTGGTCGATGAACGGCCACACGGTCGCGCCGGCGCCCACGGCCGCGACCGATCCCGCAGCGATAAATATAAAGTCGCGACGGGTCGTGTCGTCCCCGTGCGCCTCGATGGGCTTTGCGTCAGCCACCCGCGTCTCTCCCGCGATCTTGGTACAGCGGTGAAGCTAGGCTAATCCGGGTACGCAAAGCGCGCGGCGTGGCGCCGCATGCCTTACCGATTCCCCGATTTCGCCCCGATTCTCCGGCGGCTGAGGCTCTAACGTGCGGCTGGCCCTCTATCAACCTGACATACCGCAGAATCTCGGCGCGGCACTTCGCCTCTGCGCCTGCCTTGGCGTGGCGTTGGACGTGATCGAGCCCTGCGGCTTTCCACTGACGGACGCGGCCATGAAGCGGGCGGCATTGGATTATGGCGACAAGGCCCGGGTGGCGCGCCACCCCAGTTTTTCGGCCTTTCGTGCGGCTCCGGAACGAAACAATGGCCGCCTCGTGCTGGTCGAGACCGACGGCGCAATTAGCTTCCAGGACTTCTCGTTTTCCACAGGCGACACCCTCATTCTGGGTCGCGAAAGCGCCGGCTCGCCGGGCGAGCTTTACGAGGCGGCCCAGGCGAGCGTCCATATCCCGATGGTGCGCGGCCTCAGGTCGCTCAACGTCATCACCGCCGGAACTGTGGTTTTGACCGAGGCAATGCGGCAAACCGGGGCCTGGGAGAAGTTTTGAGCATGGATGAGCGGAAGGCCCGGGCAAAGGCATGGTTCGAGGAATTACGCGACCTGATCTGCGCCGAGTTCGAACGGCTAGAGGACGAGGCCCCGGCGGACCTCTACCCAGGCGCCCCCGGGCGATTTGAACGCAAGCCTTGGCGGCGCGGCGATGGTTCGAGCGACCAGGGCGGCGGCGTGGCCGGGCTGATGCGCGGGCGCTTCTTCGAGAAGGTCGGCGTGCATGTGAGCACGGTGCATGGCGCATTCAGCCCGGACTTCGCCAAGCAGGTCAAAGGCGCTGCCGACGATCCGCGCTTCTGGGCCTCGGGCATTTCGCTGATCGCGCACCTGCGCAACCCGCACTGCCCGCCCGCGCACATGAACACGCGACATATCGTGACCACCGAATGGTGGTTCGGCGGCGGCGGCGATCTCAATCCGACGCAAGCCTATCAGCGCGATGAGACTTATGAGGACGCCCTCGCGTTTCACGCCGCCTATCGCGATGCGTGCGCACCGCACGGCGCTGACCTCTATCCGCGCTACAAAAAATGGGCTGATGAGTATTTCTGGCTGCCGCATCGCAACGAACCGCGCGGCGTCGGCGGCATTTTCTACGATCACCACAATAGCGGCGCCAAAGAAAACGATAGTTGGGAGAAGGATTTCGCGTTCACGCAGGATGTCGGGCGCGCGTTTCTGAACACCTATCCCGCGCTTCTGCGCAAGCACATGCATCAGGCCTGGAGCGAAGCCGAACGCGACGAGCAATTGATCCAGCGCGGCCGCTACGTGGAATACAATCTGCTTTACGATCGCGGCACGACGTTTGGGCTGAAGACCGGCGGGAATATCGAGAGCATCCTCTCAAGCCTGCCGCCGTTGGTGAAGTGGCCTTGATTAAATTGGCGACCGCATCCGCCAACGGCGTAGCAGCCAATAGCAAAACGCAGCTGCGACACCGCCAAGAGCGCCGACAATAACTGCACTGCCAAGGAGGCTTACTGTGGCTTCCTCGGCAAGCCCACCCAACAAGAGCACTGCCCACGCCGTGCTGATCAGCACACCAAAGGCGACAAGCCACCAGAGGCGGCGCATCGACCTTAAGCCTGCATACGTACCGCCAGTCAAAAGCGACGCAGGCAGCCCCAGCACAATGCCATAAAGAGATGTAGCCAGCACGAAGACCGGAACTTGCATAAGCGATGCCGGATTGAACTCGCCCGGGGGCTGAGTAGCGACCGCCACGGCCGAGATCAAAGCTCCAAGGAGCCCACCACCAAGCGCGCCGCCAAACACAACAAAGATGGCGATCACTTTGATCGCCCATATCGTCTTCCGTCGAGCACGCTCTTGCAGAGTCATAGGCAATACTCAGCCTAAAAATGCGTCCATCGCCCGAGCAAGCTTAAGCCAAACCCTGCGCCACAGCCTTCAGACGTTCGATCACGCTCAATTTGTCGTCCGGGAAGTCGGCGTCGATCCACCATTCCTCGACCTCGCGCAGGATGAGGCCGACTTTGGGGCCGGCGGGCACACCGGCGGTCATCACTTCATCGCCCGTCAGCGGCAGTTTTGGCGCATGCCACATCTGGCCGTGCGCGACGAGCGCGCGCCATTGCTGCGCTTTCTCACCGCCCGCGCCGGCCCAGGCCAGCATCACGCGATCGCGGAACGCTTCGTTGCCGATGCGATAGATCGCGCGCCGCATTTCGCGCAGCGACATATAGGAGGTGAGCTTCACATCGTCGCCGAGTGCGGCGACCAAGCGATCGCGCTCGTCATTGGAAAGCTTCAAGCGCCGCGCCAGCGCTTTCGCGCTTTCCTGATCCGTCAGCGCCGCCGCAACCCGCGTCATCGGATCGACGGGCAGCATCAAATCCGCCTCCAAAGTACAGAGCGCATCGAGCCGCGTCTCATTCGCCAATTCCGGCAGCGCCCGCGCGCGCACCTCGATCGCCTTCATCCCTTCCCACGACGCGCGCGGATCGGGGGCTGCGAGCATCTTCTTCACTTCCTTCCACACACGCTCAACCGAGAGCGTGTCGAGGCCGGCGACCAGATCGGCGCAGGCTTGGAGCCCATGCGGATCGATCGGGCCGCGCGCGTACCAAGCGTTGAAGCGGAAGAAGCGCAGGATGCGGAGATAATCTTCGCGCAAGCGCTGGTGCGCGTCGCCAATGAAGATCACACGGCCCTTGCGTGCATCTTCAAGACCGCCGCCAGTCGGATCGTACACCACGCCATCGGCGCCCGCGTAAAGCGCGTTCAGCCGGAAATCACGGCGCTGCGAATCCTCTTCCCAGCTTTCGGTGAAGGCCACGGTCGCGCGTCGACCATCGGTGGAAACATCGCGGCGCAAGGTCGTCACCTCGAACGGCTTGTGCCTCACCACCACCGTCACGGTGCCGTGCTCGATGCCGGTGGGATGCGCGGCGAAGCCGGCTTTCTCGGCGACCTTGACCACTTCGTCGGGCGTCAATTGCGTGGCGATGTCGATGTCATCGACCTCGCGCCCCATCAACGTATTGCGCACGCAGCCGCCAACAAAACGCGACCCGCCCGCCCGCGCCCCTTCAAGCGCTGCAATCAGCGCCTGCGTCTCCGGCGCTTTGAGCCAGGATGCGTGGGGGATGGCGGTGGTCATAATTCGTAGAGTCTCTCATACAGCGCACGGATCATGCCTGCGGTTGCGCCCCAGATGAAGTGCGGCCCGTACGACATCGCATAATAGGCCCGGCTCTGGCCCTGCCAAATGGCTTCGCGGCGCTCGAGCTTGGCGGGATCGAACAGAAACGAGAGCGGCGCCTCGAACACGCTCGCCACTTCGCGCGGATCGAGCGTCAGCTCAAAGCCGGGCTCGACCAGGCCCACGATCGGCGTGATACGATAGCCGGTGCCGGTTTCGTATTGATCCCAGGCGCCTAACGGCTCGATCCATTCGCGCCCGAGCCCGACTTCCTCGAAGGTTTCGCGCAGCGCCGTCTCCACCGCGTTCGCATCGCTTGCCTGCACGCGCCCGCCAGGAAACGAAGTCTGCCCCGGATGCGCCGGCGTCTCCACCGAGCGCTGCGTAAACAGCATCGTCCACCCTTCCGGGCGCTTGATGATCGGCGCGAGCACGGCGGCCGGCTTCAACTCGACCTCAGGCCGCACCCAATCGGGATTGAGATCGCGATCGCTCCGCGCCCGCGACGTTGCGCGATCCACAGGATCGAGCCGCGCGCGCAGCAGAGTTTCTATGTTGGCGAGATCGGGCACGTGGATCAGGTAGGCGAGGATTTGCGCCCGCGCAATCCGACCGCGGATTTTGCCCAAGCACTTGTTTGTGTGCGGCTTCGCGAAAGCCGCCGCCCAATCTAATCAACCGTGCGCCACACGCCCGCATCCTCGCATCTCACATGGAGATGCGCCCGATGCGGCGAGAAACTGACGAAGTGGTGCGAGGTTTCCTCGCACTCAACGCCCTACTCCGCGAAGAACTCCGCGACATCCGCCGCCTGTTCGCCGCGCGCGCAAGCGAGACAAAATATAATCCGAACTGGCGCCTGCAACCCCGCGCGCCGGTGGGGACGCCGAAAGGCGGTCAATGGATCAACGGCGGCAAACAAGCGCAACAGCGCCCAGCCGCTCGCCCGCCACAACCACCACGCCCAGCGCCAGCGCCGACTCCATCGCGAGTACCGACCCATCGACCGCAAATCGCGCCAAGCAGACCGGGCCATATCGCGCGCCCAGGACCCACACCGGACACAACAAGTCTGCCCCTGCGGCTCTTCAGAGTCAGCCCGCTCACGCTTGCGCTACCATTGAGCGGGGATACACCACGTCCCACAGTCACAACGCGCCTAGTAAACGGAACTATCGATCTTCTGCTCGTTGAGATCGACAATCATGATGGTCGCGGCGCGCACGCTTCTTTTCAACGGATCGTACGGCCCGCACTGCGAACACCGATCACGATTCTGGGACAAGAGACCCTTTTCCGAGACACCGCACCCGCAGAACTTGAGCGACTTGACGTGGGCGTCACAATCTCGGGCGGCGACGTAGTTTTCGATCCGCGCGATCTAGCAAGCGCATACGGCCGCGACCTCCCTGGGATTACAACGGCGGAAACGCCGGTGATCGCGCCGCAAACTGCCGAAGAGCACCTCCTAGCCCACAATCTCCGGAACCTTGGCGCTGATACTTGGACGATCAATGCCGCCATTCAGAACCTCCGCAACGAACAATCAGATGAAGCGCTTGCCACCGCTCTACGCCGCCGCGGCGTAAGTGACGCCAATCTTCGCCGCATCATGGATGCGCTCCGACTCGCCAGAGCTAGTCACGCGCCAACGATCCTCGACCTATTCCCGGAAATCGCTTCCGCACGCCCCGGCACGATAGTAAACGCGCGACAAGGGGGCATCCAACGCAGTTGGGGCGAAGTCGTCGAAAGCCGCTATTCCACGCGGGCGCTGGCAGATGGTATTCTTTTGGAGATTTACTCCATCGATCCCAACTACGCTATTGAAGCTCCGACGGATGCTGACCTCGCTACGCCCGATACGCGTAGCGCGTACCTCAACCGTCTTAGCGCGATGAGAGCTGCTGTGCACTTCCGCGAGTATGGCGATGTAACCTTGCTTCAAGCCGAGACCGCGCTCTTTCTACAAGCCCGCGTCGACCAGGCGTATGCCGAGGCAGAACGACTCTATGGCGCAAGGCGACTCAGGGTGCGTCTTTCACGTGGCGAAGCGGTGGGGAATTCTATGGACCGCCAAGTCCACCGAGCACTGCCGGAATTCTACGCGAACCTTGGCGTCGACCTGGGAGGCCAAGTTCGGGTTAATCAGCGGGAATATAATCGATCGGATGAGACCTATCGTATCCCGGATGCCAGAGTCGGTCCTACACATATAGACTGGACCATACGGCGGAAAGGACCTCGCAATAAGCAGATCGTGGGCTTCTTCATGTCCGATTCAGCACCGACGCTCGTCCTTATCTTTCGTCCGAGCCAGCTTGGTGACAATAGCTCATACGCAATTACTCGACCGAGAGATTGACCATGTCGACAGCCCCAGCTCGTTACGTTCCAGCGACTATCAGCGAATTGCTCGATCACCTTGAATTGATGCTAACTATGTCGCCGACATTCAAAGATCGCACGGGATATTTCCCCAAGCACAGCCCAGACTATATTTTTGGCCAACTCTATGACGGGTTGCTCTTATCCAAGAGCGATATCGGTGATGTGCGCTATGAAGCGATCGTTGTGCTCGCCGGCGAGGCTCGCGTTCTCTTTGACGCGGATCCGCAGGATGACAACGGTCAAGCGCACGAAGGTCGAAAGATTATTTTGAAAATGGAAGACATCCTCAATGAGGTGTTTCGTGAGCACGAGAAGCGTCGCGACCGAAAGCGGCGGGACTAACCCACCCCCAACTCAAACCACACGCCCCCACTCCACACACCCAGCTTCCCGTCCCGCGTCTCGGCCCAATCGACCAGCTCATAAGACGGCGCGCGCGCGGAGCACGCGCGCTTCCAACCGTCCGCGCACCAGCACAAACGGCACGGCTCACCTTCGCCGCGCACCTCCACGCGTAGCGGATGCCCTGGCTCCGCTTGCAAGAGGTCGTGGGAGATACATTATCACCCCACCCCGTCAGCGACGAGGAACGCGTTTATGCTCCGCGATAAGCCTCATATTCCCACCACCCATGGCGCAGTGCGAGATCAGCTGAGCTTTATGTTGATCAAGTCCCCCACGTTCGAGGACCCATTTTTTTCCTGGTGGGAGTGTGGAGACGGCCTTTCTGCAGTTAGAGGGAGGGTTGGGCAACATTCGCAAAGAGCTGGGCGAAGATCGATTGCGGCATTGATTGATCTGTCGACCCAAGTGCGCAAGCATTTTGAGGCGGATCCAACCGATAGCAACGGCCGGGCGGCCGAGGGCCGAAAACTGATATTCCAGATGCGCAATATCTTGGACGGGCTCGCGGCGCTCGACGAGTGAGCGCCGATCGATGCGACTGGAAACATAGATGCGTGAGTATAAACAGCACATTCCAGAAACGCCTCGCGATGTGATGGCGCAACTGGGATTCATGGTCCTCAAGGCGCCGACGTTCGAAGACTCTTTCTTCATCGGGCGCAACGTGGATACAGTGTTTCTCGCGCTCAATGGCGGCCTCAGCAACATTCGCAGGGGCCTGGGCGAAGACCTATACGCCGCGCTCGTCAGCCTCTCTGATCAAGTGCGCGCGCATTTCGAGGCCGACCCAACCGATAGCAATGGACGTACAAGCGAGGGGCGTAAACTTCTTTACGAAATGCGCCATATGTTGGAACAACGTTGGCCATACCTCGCGCCCTCGCACGAGGACGACTAACCCACCCCCAACTCAAACCAAACGCCCCCACTCCACACACCCAGCTTCCCGTCCCGCGTCTCGGCCCAATCGACCAATTCGTAGAACGGCGCGCGCAACACGCGCGCTTCCAGCCTCCCGCGCACATGCACGTACGGGCGCGGTTCGGCTTCGCCGCGCGTCGCGACGCGCAGCGGATGTTCGGGGCCGGCTTGGACGATGTCGCCGACATTGGTGGTGAACACGATGCTTTGATCGCGGCCCTCACCCACACGATCCGCGCGGATGGCCACGAAGGGCGCGTCCTCCACTTTAACCACGATCTTCTCGACGGGTGTCACGAGATAGGTTTGGCCGTCCGCGTCCTTGCGCAAGATCGAGGCGAAAAGCTTGACCAGCGCTTCGCGCGTGATGCGCGTTCCCTCGTGCTTCCACATCCCATCGGCCATGATTTCCATGCCGATGTCCCCGCAATGGGCGGGGTTCCATTTGTCGACGGGAGGCGGACCTTTGTCGCCAGAGCCAGCTTCCCGCTTGAGAGCGGCGAGCAATTGCTCCAGGGACGAGGTGTTTTCCGGGGTCGTCATAATTCGGCCAGCATACAAGCGAGCTTCGCGCCCATGAGCAATCTCGACAATCCACAGGACCTGGTCGCGGAGGCCGAGGCTGCCGGCGAAGCCCTAGCACAGGTGCGGGCCGAGATCGGCAAAGCCGTGTTCGGCCAGGAACGCGTCATCGAATTGACGCTGGCGGCGGTATTGGCGGGCGGCCACGTGCTGCTGGTCGGCGCGCCGGGCTTGGCCAAGACGCGGCTGGTGGAAGCGACCGCGCGCGTGCTGGGGCTCGATTGGGGCCGCGTGCAATTCACGCCGGATCTGATGCCGGCGGATATTCTGGGCTCCGAAGTTTTGGATCAGGACGAAGCTGGCCGCCGCCATTTCCGCTTCGTCAAAGGCCCGATCTTCACGCAGCTGCTGATGGCCGACGAAATCAATCGCGCCAGCCCGCGCACGCAATCGGCGCTGCTGCAAGCGATGCAGGAACATCACGTCACAGTTGCTGGCGTCGCGCACGACGTGCCCCGCCCCTTCCACGTGCTCGCGACGCAAAATCCGATCGAGCACGAAGGCGCCTACCCTCTACCCGAAGCGCAACTTGACCGCTTCTTGCTGCAAGTCGACGTGCCGTATCCGGATGCGGAGATTGAGCGCAAGATTTTGATCGAGACGACAGGTCTCGATGATGTGCAGCCGCAGACGATCCTCGACGCCGACAAGCTGATGCGCTTGCAGCGCCTGGTGCGCTCGATGCCGGTGGGCGAAAAGGTGCTCGCCGCGATCCTCGAACTCGTGCGCTCGGCCCGACCCGGTTCGAGCCACGATCCGCGTGTGAACCAGCATGTCGCCTGGGGCCCTGGCCCACGCGCTGGCCAAGCTCTGATGCTGGCCGTGCGTGCGCGTGCATTGCTGCGCGGGCGCTTGGCGCCGGCGGTGGACGATGTCGCCGCGCTCGCGCGTCCGGCCTTGGTGCATCGCATGCAGCTCAGCTTCGGCGCGCGCGCGGAAGGCTTGGACATCGACAGCCTCGTTGATGATTTGGCCGAGAAGGCCGCTTGAACGATCGCGCGCGCCTCGATGCGCTGGCGCTGGCTGGCGATTTGCCGGGCGTCTTGCTCGACGCGAAGCGGCTCGCGGCGAGCGCGCCGGGCGTCCACGGGCGCCGTCGCGCCGGCCAAGGCGAAGCGTTCTGGCAATATCGCGACCACCGCGCCGAGGATGGCGCACGCTTGGTCGATTGGCGCCGCTCCGCGCGCGGCGACCGCTTCTTCGTGCGCGAACAAGAACGCGAAGCCGCGCAGACCGCATGGTTCTGGATCGATCCCGACGCCGGTTTCAATTGGACAAGCGATGCGTCGCGACCAACGAAGCTACATCGCGCCCGCGCGATCGCCCTAGCGCTTGGCATCCTGCTCTCGCGCGGCGGCGAGCGTATCGGCGCATTGGGACACGCGCCCCGCTCCGGCGCGCGCGCCGTGGATCGGCTGGCGCATGATTTTCTGGCGCCTTCGCACGATGTCGAAGCGCCAGCGCGTTCGTGCGTCATCTTCCTGAGCGATTTTTACGCCCCCGTCGAAACCTGGCGCGCGCGGCTGCATGCGTGCGCCGCTGCGGGCGCGACCGGCGCGTTGGTGATGATCGCCGATCCGGCGGAAGAGGATTTCCCCTTCCGTGGCCGCACGCTTTTTCAAGCGCCGGGCAGCCGGACGGAAACACTGATCGGCCGCGCCGAGGCCGCGCGCGACACCTACACCGAACGGCTTGAAACGCACCGCCGCGCCATCCGCGCACTTGGCGCGGAGTTTCACTTCCCCGCCCTGCTGCATCGCACCGATCACAACGCCTCACTCGCGCTGGCCATGCTGATCGCCCTCGTCTCGGAGCGGTTCGCGTGACACTGGGGCCTTTTCTGTTTGGCGCGCCAGCTGCGCTGTTGGCTCTGCTTGCGCTCCCGGCGCTCTGGTGGCTGATGCGCGCCACGCCGCCGCCGCCGCAACGCGCGGCATTCCCGCCAGCACGGCTGCTCGAAGGCCTGCGCACGGACGATCAAAGCAAGGAACGCGCGCCGTGGTGGCTGGTGCTGTTCCGCATTTTGGCGGCGGCACTCCTGATCTTGGCTTTCGCACGACCGAGCCTGGCGCCCACCGCCGCCGAAAGCGCGCAAGGCGGACGTACCTTGATCGTGATCGATGACGGCTGGCCCTCGGCGCCGTTCTGGAGCGACACGCGCGCCGCCGCGATCGCCGCCGTCAGCCAAGCCGAGCGCGCCAACGCGCCGGTGTTCTTGCTGCTCACCGCGCCGAACGTGCCCGCGCGCGATCCCGGCGAAGCCATGACGGCGGCGGACGCGAAATCGCGCATCGGACGCTTGGAGCCACGCGGCTGGCGGCCAAACCGCGCCGACGCTGCTGCGCGCCTCGCCCGCACCCAAGCCAATTTCGATCGCATCATCTGGATCAGCGACGGCTTGAACGACGACGGCGCGGCCGCGCTCACCGCCGAATTGCAGCGTCGCGGCCAGCTGACGGTGCGCCTGCCGGCACAAACCGCGCGTGCGATCGTAGCGGGCTCAGTCACCCCGCAGGGCGTGACAGCTGATCTGCGCCGCGCGCCGAATGGTTCGGCTGTCGCCGCGATTGCGGCGGAGACGGCGGAGGGCCGTTCGCTCGGCGCGGCGGAGGTGAACTTCCAAGGCGACGCGCTGACAGCGTCGGGCCGCATCGATCTGCCGCCCGAGATCGCCGCGCGCGCGGCGCGTGTGCGTATTGTCGGCGAACAGAGTGCGGGCGCTGTCCATCTCTTGCCGGCCGGCGCGGGGCGTCCGTTTGTCGGCTTGGTCGATCCAGGCGGCGCGGGGCAGCCTTTGCTATCCGAACTCTTCTACGTCGAACGCGCGCTGCAACCGTTCGCCAGCTTACAGCGCGGAACCGTGAGCCAACTCATCAGTGCGCGCGCACAAGCTCTGATCTTGCCCGACGCCAGCCCCGTCGCGCCGACGGATCGTGCGGCGCTCGAGAATTGGCTCGAAAACGGCGGCTTGCTCGTGCGCTTCGCCGGGCCGCGCCTAGCCGATGAGGCAGACGAACTTGTGCCGGTGCGTCTGCGCCCCGGCTCACGCACGCTCGGAAGTGCGCTCGCGTGGGAAACACCGCTTGGCATTGGCGCGTTTCCAGCGGACTCGCCGTTCGCCGGCATCGATCCGCCCGCGGACGTGAGCGTGCGTCGGCAAGTTTTGGCGGAGCCGGCCTCGTTGGAAGAGGCGCGCGTGTGGGCGACGCTCTCGGACAATTCCCCCCTCGTCACCGCGCAGCCGCGTGGACGCGGCCTCGTCGTGCTTTTCCATGTCAGCGCGGGACCGGAATGGTCTGATCTGCCGCTCTCCGGTCTCTTCGTCGAAGTGTTGCGCCGCACGCTCGCCTTCTCCGCCCGCGCGGACGGGGCGGGCGAGCGCGAGATCACCGGCGGGCCGTTCGTGGCGCAGCGCGTGTTGGACGGCTTCGGCTCGCTTTCGCCAGCTTCGCCCGATGTGCAGCCGATTGCACCGGAGGCGTTTGCGTTGGCGCAGCCCTCGCCCAACACGCCGCCTGGTCTCTATGAACGCGCGGGCCTCAGCGCGGCGATTGATGCGGCGCGGCCTGATGAAGCGCTCTCTCCCTTGGAATTGCCAAGCGATGTCGAGCGTGCCGGTCTGGGCAATGTGATTGATCGCCCATTGGCAGGATGGTTGTTCGGCGCCGCCGCCGCTTTGCTGGCGATTGATTTGATGATCGCGCTCTTCTTGTTAGGGCGTTTGCCCCGCTTAGGGCGCGGCGCGATGGCGGCGCTTCTGACGTTCTTTGTCCTTGGCGGCGTGGATGCGCACGCGCAGACCGATCCGACGCAGACGCTGCGCCTCGCCTACGTCCGCACCGGCGACGCACGCATCGATCGCACGTCCGAGCAAGGCTTGCAGGCGCTTTCTGACATTCTGACTGAGCGCACCTCTGTCGAGCCTGGCCCACCTGTCGGCGTGAACCTCGCGAGCGACGATCTCTCCGCCTACTCGTTCCTCTATTGGCCGGCGCCAAGTTCGCCCCAGCGCATGAGCGATGCGGCGATCTCCAACATCGATCGCTATCTCGCCATTGGCGGCTTGCTGCTGGTCGATACGCGCAATGCAGGCGGCTCCAACACACGGCCCGCGCAAGCCATGCTCTCCGGCGTCGACGTGCCGCCGCTGGAGCAAGTCACGACGCAGCACGTGCTGGCGCGCGCATTTTATCTGATGCGTTCCTTTCCCGGGCGTTCGCAATCGACCCAACTCTGGGCCGAGAGCGCGTCCGCCGCCTCCTCGCGCGACGGCGTGGCGGCGATCTTCATCGGCGACGGCGATTGGGCGTCAGCTTGGGCAGGACAAGTCAGCAACGCGCGTCAGCGTGAATTGGCGCTGCGCTTTGGCGTCAACCTCGTCATGGTCTCGCTCACCGGCAATTACAAAGCGGACCAGGTGCATGTCCCCGCGCTTCTCGAACGCATGGACAACGAGCGGCGATGATAGCGGGCGCGCGCATCGGCTTTGATCCGGCTCTGCCGACCTCGGCGCTGATCGCCCTGGGCGTGCTCGCGGCGCTTTCGCTTGCGGTTTACGTGTGGCGGCGCGGCGGCGCGCCGATCTTGCGCGCAGCGGGCCTAGCGTTCGTGTTCATCGGCATCACGCAGCCGCAATGGGTGCGCGAAACGCGCGAACCCGCGAACGATGTCGCGCTGATCGTGGTCGACCAAAGCGAGAGCTTGGCGCTGGCCGGCCGCCGTGACGCGGCCCGCGCCGCCGGCGATGCGATGGCGGAGCGCTTGTCGCGCGAGGCTGGTGTCGACGTGCGGGTACGTGAAGCGCGCGGCGGGCCGGATGGCACGATGATCACGTCGGTGATCTCGGACGCATTGAGCGACGTCGCGCCGGAGCGCATTGGCGGCGTCATCGTGGTGACGGATGGCCAAGCCGCCGATCCGCCGGCGGAGCCGCGCCGCTTGGCGGAGCTCGGCCCCGCGCACATTCTTATCGTCGGCGATCCAGATCGTGGCGACCGCCGGCTTGAACTCGTGTCGGCGCCCACCTTCGGCATTGTCGGCGAACCAATGCGCGTAACGGGGCGCGTGATCGACAATACGGGAAATGCGCAAGTGCGCGTGCGCGTGACCATCGATGGTCAACACGCCACGGAAACGGTCGTGCGCGCCAACCAAGACTTCTCCGTCAATGTTCGGCTCCCTCGCCGCGGCCGCAACATGGTGATGTTGGAGGCGGACGGCGGCCCACAGGAGATCACGCTCGCCAACAACCGCCAAGCCTTCGCGGCGAACGGCGTGCGCGATCGGCTGCGCGTGCTGCTGGTCACCGGCACGCCACATCCGGGTGCGCGCGTCTGGCGCAATCTTCTGAAATCCGATCCGGCCGTCGATCTGGTGCACTTCTCGATCCTGAGGCCGCCGGACAAACAGGATTACACGCCGCTCAACGAGCTTGCGCTGATCCCCTTCCCAACAGAGGAATTGTTCGAACGCCGCTTGGGCGAGTTCGATCTGATCATTTTCGATCGCGCGCCGCAGCGCGGGATCTTGCAGGCGTATTATTTCGCCAGCATCGCGCGCCGCGTCGAACAAGGCGGCGCGCTGTTGATCACGGCGGGCGAAACCGAAGCTGGGCTCGATGGGCTTTATCGCACCGCCCTCGCGGGCATCTTGCCCTCACAACCAACGGGGCAAGTGATCGATCGGGCCTATCGGCCGGCGCCGACAGCGCTTGGTTCACGTCACCCTGTTGTGCGCGGCTTGCCTACGCCGGAACGTTGGGGGCGCTGGACGCAACAGGTGGGCGCACGCGCGACGAGCGGTCAGACCGTACTTGCCGGCGCCGATGGTCAGCCGCTCTTGGTGCTCGATCGCGCCGGCGCTGGGCGCGTGGCGCAACTTTGGTCGGATCAGCCGTGGCTCTGGGCGCGCGGCTATGATGGCGGCGGACCGCATGGCGAATTGCTACGACGTCTCGCGCACTGGCTCATGCAGGAACCCGAACTGGAAGACGAACGCTTGTCGCTCGATCCCAACACGCGCGGGCTTGAGATCGAACGCTCGACTCTGGGCGCGGCGCCCGGCCCGATCGAACTGATTTCGCCCTCTGGCGAACGCACGCAAGTGCAACTCGGCGAGAACGCGCCAGGCCTATGGCGCGGCGAAGCGCCGGCGACTGAGCAAGGCTTGTACGAAGCGCGCAGCGGCAATCTGCGCGCGTTCGCGGCGGTCGGCCCGCTCAACCCGCGCGAGGCTGCCGCACTCGCGGCTGATCCCGAAATCCTGCGCCCGTTCGCTAACGCGACCGGCGGCAGCGTGACGCTTACCGGCGAAGACGGTCGCCGTCTGCCGGAGATCCGCCGTATCGATCGCGGCGCGAACGCGGGCGGCGGCGATTGGATCGGTATTGAACGCAATGGCGCCTATGTGGTGCGCGCGGCGACAGCCTCGCCGCTCGGCCCGGGTTGGCTCTGGGCGGTGCTGGGCACGGCGTTGCTGATGCTGGGATGGCGACGCGAGTCGCTTTAGCGCGCGGCGCCTGTAGCGTGCGCGGCGTATTTGGTGTCGATGCCCTTGATGTGCGAGCTCAGCCAGAATTTCAGAAACTGGAAGAATTCATCACTGGCGACGCCGCCAACCGCTCGAATTTGCGTGGCGAACGCGCCATAGCGCGAAAGCAAGCTCGCATGCAGCGCTTTGTGGCTGCTGAAACCTGGATAGCCGACGCGCTGCATATAGGCTTCTTCGTGCGCAAAATGCTCAGTGCAAGCTTCGCCGAGTTTGGTGACGAGCGTATTGATCACGGCGCCTTGTTTGCCGGCCGCCTGCGCGTCGTAGATTTGATTCATGATATCGAGCAAGCCGTGGTGTTCGTCGTTCATCGCCTTGACGCCAATGTCCAGCGACTTGTCCCAGTTCATGATCGGCATGTGCGGCCCCTGCAATCCAACCGCAACATTGCGGCCTCGAATTTTCTTTCGGTAAACGCCGCTGCACTTCGGGCGCCGTCATCACCCAAGGGCAGGCCGCGCAAGCGCCCCCGCGATTGAGCTGTAATTGCCTCCGACAACCGCCGGTTTCAGGCGCATCCTCGCGGCACGCTCAATTATGCGCCGGGCGCCGTCTGGGAGACCCAAAACGCGCACCCCCGCTACCGATCCTTAAGCGCGCCATCTGAATTCCTTCCTGTGCGTGCCCGCGCAGATCGCGCGGCCCCGAGAGGAAGACGGAATGCTAAATTCGATCCATCAGCGGATGAGCGTTGGCGCCCGCTTGGGCCTGATCGCGGGCCTCATGATGATCCCAGTGCTGATGTTCGCCGGGCTGTTTGTGGCGCAGGCCCTGAAGGAAATTCACTTCGCCGAGCGCGAGATGGCGGGCGCCGACTACATCCAGGCGATGTGGACCCAGTTCGAATCAGAAGGCGGCGCGCCGCCGGCTGAGGTGATCCAAGCGCGGGAGCGCTTTGACCCCATGCTGGGTACGCGCGCTGCGGCTGACGCCTTTCTCACCCAACAAGATCCGCAGTCGCGGCGTGAAGCTGGGCGCGCCTTCTTTGTCGCGGTCGCGGACGCTTCGAACCTGACCTTGGATCCCGATCTCGATTCCTATTATGCGATGGACATCGTCATCATCCGCATTCCGGCGCTGCACGATGCGATGGCCCAGCTTGCCGCAAGCGCGGCCGCGCCCGACGACATCGCTTCCCGAGCGGTCGCGCTCGATCGGACCCGGGCGGCGAGTGAAGCGCTCAACAGCTCCGTCGACGCCGCCATCAGCGGCAATGGAGACGGCGGAACGCGTCAGGCGCTGCGCGACCCCGCCCAGACTTTGGGCGACGTTGTCTCTGACTTGATCGCGCGCGCCGAGCGTGGAGAGGCCATTTCCGAGGACGAATTTGATCGCGCTGCCGACGGACTTTGGCTCGCCGCTGGCAACGAATTGGATCGCCTGCTCGCGGCCCGTATCGCGCGCCTGTCCTTCAACATGTACGCTTGGCTCGCCGCATCATTGTTCGCACTTCTTATTGCGACAGGCCTCATCATGGCGATTAGCCGCGCGATGGCCGGGCGCATTCATGATCTGGTCGGCGCGATGAGCCAGCTCGCGGAAGACAACGCCCAGGTGGCTATTCCCTGCCAACACGACACCAACGAGACAGGCAAGATTGCACAGGCGCTCACCGTGTTCAAAGCCAGCCTCGTGCAGCGTCTGCGCCTCGAGGCGGAGGCAGCCCTCGTCCACGAACAGACTGCGGAGAAGCTACGCCAAATGCAGGCGCAGCATGAGGACTCCACCAAGGAACTTGCGTTCGTTGTCGATGCAGTGAAGCGCGGCCTCAATCAGCTCTACGACGGCGACCTCACCTACCGCATGAGCGAGCGCTTTCCGGAGAATTTCAAGTCCATCCGCATGGACTTCAACCAAACGGCCAGCCGGCTTGAAGAAACCATGCGCGCCATTCTGCACGCGGCTGAATCCATGCGGGCCACGGCGCGGAGCATTTCTTCGAGCGCCGACAATCTTTCTCACCGCACCGAGCAGCAAGCCGCCGGCCTGGAGGAAACCGCCGCGGCGCTCGAGCAAATCACCGCCACAGTGCAAAACAACGCCGGCAACGCTCAGCGCGTACGCGAGGTCGCCACGGAGGCCGGCAACGAAGCGGCCGCGAGCGGCGTCGTGCTCACGCGCACCCGTGATGCGATGGCCAAGATCGAGCGCTCTTCAAACGAGGTCGGTCGAATCCTCGGCGTAATCGACGAGATTGCATTCCAGACCAATCTGCTCGCACTCAACGCCGGCGTCGAAGCCGCCCGCGCTGGTGAGGCCGGTCGCGGCTTCGCGGTGGTGGCCACCGAAGTGCGCGCTCTCGCGCAGCGTTCGTCGGAGGCGGCCAAGGACATCAAGCAATTGATCACCTCTAGCACCGTCGACGTCGAAACCGGCGTGGGCCTTGTCGGCGATACTGCGGAAGCTCTTGAACGCATCGCCCAGCGCGTCGCCGAGATCAACGCGCTCGTGGCCACGGTCGCCGCCTCGGCCGACGAGGAAGCGCGCGGCGTCGCCGAAGTGAATGCTGCGGTGACGCAAATGGATCAGATCACGCAACAGAACGCGGCCATGGTGGAAGAGAGCACCGCCGCAAGCCACGACCTCGCCGAAGAAGCGGATACGCTGGCCAAACTGGTACAGCGCTTCAAAGTCGGTTCGATGAACCTGGAAGCGGCGGCGCGCGCTCACGGCGAGTGGCGGGAGAAACTGCACGCCGCCATCATCAAGTGCGAACGCGTTGACGCCCAGACGATTGCCCGTGACGATTGCTGCGAACTTGGCCGATGGCTGCATGGCGCTGGCAAGCTTAGCCATGGCGCGAGCACACGCTTCCGCGATCTTGCCCAAAAGCACGCGACTTTCCATCTGGAAGCGGGCCGCGTAGCCGTGGCGATCAATGCCCGGCAATACGATCAAGCGTCGGCGATGCTGGAGCCGAGCACACCGTTCGCCAGCGCCAGCACGGCGGTCGTCGCCGCGATTGGCCTTCTCCAAAGCGACATGTCCCGCGCCGCCGCTTAGCGCCGTCGCTGACACGAACCTGACGCTCGGCTTCCGAAGGCGATCAGGTTGGCTTCGCTAGGGTTGTTCTTGTCAGACGGGCCGATGGCCACGCGAGACGAACAACCCTTGCGGAGCACAGAACATGAAAAACAAGTTTCTCACGGCCGCTGCGGCCCTGGCGATCCTGACCAGCATGGCGGCGACCCCGGCCATGGCGCAGAACCGGACCGTTATCAGCCAAGTTGGCCGCGACAATGGCGTCGCTGCCTCACAACAAGGCCGTGGCAACCGCGTGGCGGTCGATCAAGCGGGCCGCGTCAATTACGCGCGCGGCGTGCAAACCGGCAACCGCAACTTCCTGCGCATGAACCAAGGCGGCACGCGCAACGAAGCCGTCACCGATCAGCTCGGCGACGACAACCTCGCCGTCACGGGCCAGGAAGGCCGCAATCTGCGCGCCGGCATCGTGCAGACGGGCCGCGGTAACGTCTCGGGCATCGCCCAAATCGGCAACGGCTCCATCGCCACCACCGAGCAAACGGGCGTGAACAACACGACGGGCGTCATCCAAGTTGGCAACAACCAAGACGCGCACGTCACCCAGCGCGGCAACGGCAATATCAGCGTCGTGATCCAAGGCGGCCAATAACCGTCAGCGACGCAAGGGAGCGGAGGAGCGCTTTCCCCCCGGGCGCTCCTCCCACCCCCTTCGCTCTTCACCTCCTTCATTGGAGACTTGGAAATGTGGAAGTCAGTTCTCACCGCCACCGCCTTGATCGCCGCGAGCGCCTGCGCCGCGAGTGCGCATCCGGAACCATCGCCGGTTCGTGCGACACCGATCGCATATGAGAGCGACGCGGTGGAGTGCATGGTGCGGCGCACGCCGACCTTGCATGGCGTGCGGCTGGAAGCGTTGGCGCGCGGTGATCGCGACGCTTACGGCGATTACGAGTTCGTCATTACCAAGGGCGGCGCGGGCGGTTCGTCCGACATCGTTCAGGAAGGCGAATTCGACTTGAGCGCCGGCCAGCAAGTCCTCGGCGAAGCGGAATTCAGCATGGGCCGGCGTGACTATTACCGGGCGCGCCTGGTGCTGCGCGACGGCGGCGGCGTGGTCTGCCGTGATGAATTGCGCTCGTAAGTGAATTGGATTTGGGAGCTCGTGTGATGATCAAGCAAACACTTATGGCTGCCTGCGTGCTGATGACCGCGCTCGCCCCATCTGCAGCTTCGGCTGGCCGCTTTCCGCGCGGCAACCAAGTCGAAGTGACTCAAGTCGGCAACAATAACGGCGCCGGCGTGGCGCAGAACGGCGCGAACAACAACGCGCAGGTTTCGCAGCGTGGCAATGGTTCGACGGCCGTGATCGTGCAGAACGGCAACAACAACAATGGCTGCATCTATCAGATCGGCAACAATCTCGACACACGGCTCGAGCAAAACGGCAATCAACGCACGACAGTGGTCGAGACAAGCCGCGGCCGCCAGGAGGGCCGCACGGTGATACGCGGCAAGCGCCTCTATTGGTGCGACTAGCATTTCGGTCTAGAGTGCGTGCTGGCGCCCAGCGCGCACTCGCCTTGGCGCTTGTTCCAACAGACGCGGACACGTCCGCGCACAAGGGAGCGCGTCATGAGAGTGAAAGACGCCATGCATGTCGGGGTGAAGTGGGCCGAGCCAGATACGTCAGTCGCCGAGCTTGCCCATATGATGCGGTGCCACGACGTCGGCGCCATACCGATTGGGCAGAATGATCGCCTGATCGGCATCGTCACGGATCGCGATATCATTTGCCGCGGCGTCGCGGACCGCAAAGACCTGTCGGCGCTGAAGGCGCGGGACATCATGACACCCAAAGTCATCTGGTGCTCCGAGGACGAAGAGCTGCTGACGGCGGTGCGGCGCATGGAAGAACGGCGCGTGCGGCGGATGCCGGTGATCAACGCGGATAAACGCATGGTCGGCATTCTGGCGCTGGGCGACATTTCCTCGGCCGCGTCGAAGGCGTTATCCGGGGAAGTGCTGGGGGCGGTCAGCGCGCACCACTAACGCGGCGCGCCGAGTTCACCTTCGATCTTGTCGAGCCCGCCCGGCCGGAGCGCTTGCCATAGCAAACGTGCCGGGTCGGTCGGGCCAGGCAGAGCAACACGACCGTCGGGCGCGCGGCTAAAACCGGCGGGCGCGAAAAACTTCTCCGCGCCGACCAGAACAATGGCGCTGCCACCCACGGCGCGACAAGCGCCGACGCAAGCTTGCACAAGCGCCAGACCCAAGCCGCCCGATTGCGCGGCGGGATCAACCGCGAGCGGCCCGAGAAAATAGACAGGCTGGCCGGCCTCGGCGCGCCAGATGCGGCATACGCCGATCACATCGCCGGCATCGTTCAATGCGATGCGTGACAGGCCCGGCTCGAACACGGCGCCACGCTCGCGCACGCGCTCGCTCGTCTTGGCGAAGCGGCCAGGGCCGAAGGCGCGGTCGAGCACGCGCTCGGCGCCCTCGGCGTGTTCCGGCTTTTCGGCGATGAGCGTGTGGGCCAAAGCGGGTCCTTCAAGAGAGCGCGCCGCATAGGGCCAGCTGACCGGCGCGTCAATCGCGCCATTGCGACTCGGGGCCTGCGGGCGCATGGTCCGCGCCGCTTGGCTTCCCTGCGCATCCCTTCCCTTGATATTTTCCGCCACCGCCTGTTCGCGCAATTCTGGGCGGCGCGCTGGTTCGGGACGTTCGCGATCCAGATTCAAGCCACGGCGATGGGCTGGCAGGTGTATGACTCGGCCCGCGCGCACGGGCAGAACATCGCCGAAGGCGCGTTCACGCTGGGGCTTGTTGGGCTGGCGCAATTTCTGCCGCTGCTCGTGCTCTCGCTGTTCGGCGGGCAGGCGGCGGACCGATACAACCGCCGACTCATCCTCATTATCTGCATGAGCGCGAAAGCGCTCATTCTGCTGTGGCTGATTTTCGCCTCCGGGCTTGGGCCGGACGTGGTGATCCCGGCCGTGTTCGCGGCCGCGATCAGCGCGGGCATGATCAACGCTTTCATGCCGCCGGCGGCGAGCGCGATGTTGCCGATGTTGCTGCCGCGCGAAGAGCTGCCGCAAGGCATCGCCTGGTCCTCGCTGGCGTTCCAATCTTCCCTGATCATGGGGCCTGCTTTTGGCGGCGTGCTTTACGGATTCGGCGTCGCCGTGCCCTACGCGACCGCCTTCGCGCTGCTTGTGGTGGCGACGCTGCTGCTGGTTTTCCTCAAGCCGCCGAAACAGGAGCCGGTTTCCGACGCGCGTACGCTCAGCATGATCGCGGAAGGCCTGCGCTTCGTTTGGAGCAACAAGATCGTGCTCGGCGCGATCTCGCTCGACCTCGTGGTCGTGTTGCTGGCCGGCGCCGTGGCGCTTCTTCCAGTCTTCGCGCGCGACATTCTGCATGCGGGCCCGAGCGAACTCGGCATTTTGCGTTCGGCGATGGGCGTGGGTGCGGCGAGCGTCGCACTTTGGCTGGCCGTGAAGCCGCTGCGGGCGCGCGTTGGCTTTTGGATGTTCGGCGCAACGATCGTGTTTGGATTGGCGACAATCGTGTTCGGTCTATCGCAATGGCTGTGGCTGACCTCGCTGGCTCTGGCGATCGCCGGCGGCGTCGACATGATCTCGGTCTATGTGCGCCAGACTTTGATCCAACTGAACACGCCGGACGCCATGCGCGGGCGCGTCGGCGCGGTGAGCTTCGTGTTTATCTCGGCGTCGAATGAGCTGGGCGATTTCGAGGCCGGCCTGATGGCGCGGATTTTTGGGCCGGTGCTGGCGGTGACGATTGGCGGCGCCGCGGCCGTTGTCGCATCGCTTGGCTGGATGCGGTTGTTTCCTTCGCTAGCGAAAGCGGACGGGTTCGAGCCGGTGGACGAACGAGCAAGCTAGGTCAGCGGTCACCACTGTAGTGCAGCCGATGATCTGTTTGAGCTCGTCGCGCGATTAGCTTGGCAAGAAGCTGCTCCGCCGCTCAAGGCCTGCGGGGGACGGCTCGTCTGCGCCGCCCCCGCCCCGCCCTTGATCCAGCGTTAGAAGTTGAAGCGCAGCCCCGCTTCGATCACCGACGCGCGGTTCTCGACGTCCAGCGACGCGGGGAAAAGATCCACATCGGTTTCGACGTCTTCGGTCGCCCGGTAACGGTACTGGGCGAAAAGCGCCGTATTATCGTTGAAGGCGTATGATGCACCGGCGACAAGCTGATAGGCGAGCACCGTATCGTTATCGTCGACGATGCCGACGCCCGATGGCGAATAATCGACGTTCACAAAGCCTACGCCGAGACCGCCGCCGACATAGGGCGTAAACGCACCGTACTGGGTAAAGTCATAATAGAGGTTGGCCATGAGGAACGTCGTGTCGACCGACCCGCGTCCATCGGCGACAACCTCGCCGACCGTCGCGCCCTGCAGCGGCGCGCCACTGATCAGGACGCCGACATCCTCGTTGTCCAACGGAATGGCGGCGGCTTGAACGTTATTGTGGGTATCGACGTCGTTGCTCTGATAGGCGAGTTCGACTTCACCGCGCAGGCCATTGCCGAAGCGCCGTCCGAGCGCCGCGCTCAGCGTATAGCCGGTGTCGAACTCCGTGGTCCAACCGACAGCGGTGCCGGCGGGCAGCGGCGTATTGTTGGGAATCGTCGTGCCCGTGCCAGTCAGGAAGTCACTGCTGAACGAACCGCTGTTGTCGGAATCGTTCAGGAACACGCCACCGAGGCTGACGGAACCATAATAGTCTTGCGCCGCTGCGGGCGCTGCGGTCAGAGCGACGGCGACGGCGGCTATCTGAAGTGCGAATGGAAGCTTCGGCATGTGAGTTTCCCTTGATGATCGCGCACTCGCGGTGCGGCGCGTTCTGCTGCAAACACCGGCGATACGATGTTTGAACGCCGCCGGATCACAGCATCAGCGTGCGCGAAGCTTGGTGGGCGCCGCTGAACCGTTGCCAGCTCGCGTTCGTATATGCTGCATGAGATGGAATTGGCTGCTTGCGCTCGCGCTGCTCGGAAGCTTGATGATCACCGCTCCAAACGCCCACGCCGTGGAAGAGCCGCGCTGGACGCTTGCATTCCGGGACGGTCCATTCGAGGTTCGCGATTACGCGCGTACAGTGGTTGCGGAGACAAGCGTCGCCGGCGACCGTGGCGCGGCGATCAATCAGGGATTCCGCCGCTTGGCGCGCTATATTTTCGGCGGCAACGAGCCGGCGCGAGAAATTGCCATGACCGCGCCTGTCGCGCAGCAGCCGGCCGGCCAACGCATCACCATGACAGCGCCAGTCGCGCAAACGCCGGCCGACGCGGGCTGGGTCGTCACCTTCTACATGCCCCCGGGTTCGACGCTGCAGAACATGCCAAGACCGCTCGACGATGCGGTTCTCCTGCGGGAGCAGCCGCCGCGGCGCGTCGCGGTGATCCGCTTCAGCGGACTAGCGACGCAGAACAACCTCTCACGTCATGTTGAGGAATTGCGCCGCCGCATCGAGAGCCGCGGCGACGTCGCGCTCGGCCCGGTCGTCTATGCGTTCTACGATCCGCCCTGGACCTTGCCCTGGGCCCGACGCAACGAAGTCATGATCGAGCTGTCAGTCCCGAGATGACGGCAGGCGCCTGAGCGAGGATTGTCGCTCCTTCAAGTATCCGCTGCTCGCGCGCCGCCTATCAACGCTCCCGGCGTGCGTTCAGGCTTCCAGCAAATCCTTCGCCGCTTCCGCAATCGCTTCGGCGGTGATGCCGAAGTGCGCATACACGTCTTTTGCCGGGGCTGAGGCGCCGAATTCGGTCATGCCGATAAAGTCGGAGATGGCGAACATTTCGTACCAGCCCTGCCCGATCGCGGCTTCGCAGCCGATGCGGACTTCGTTGGGATCGCCGAGCACTTCGTCCTGATAATCTTCGTCCTGCAGATCAAACAGTTCGAAGCAGGGCGCCGAGACGACGCGCGTGGGAATGCCTTGCGCTTGCAGAAGCTCGCGCGCTTTGACGGCGAGCGCGACTTCGGTGCCGGTGGCGATCAGCGCCACTTGGCTCTCGCCGCCTTCGGCCGGCAGCAATTCATAGGCGCCGCGCGCGGAGAGATTGGCGCTGGCGTCGTCACGCAGCGCAGGCGTGGCTTGACGAGAAAGCGCGAGCAAGCTCGGGCCATTGTCGCGCAACAGCGCGAGCTGCCAACATTCGGCGGCTTCCACCGCGTCGGCCGGACGGAAGACGAAGAGGTTCGGGATCGCGCGAAGTGCTGCGATCTGCTCGACCGGCTGGTGCGTTGGGCCGTCTTCGCCGACGCCGATGGAATCGTGCGTCATCACATGGATCGCGCGCACGCCCATGAGCGCGGCCAGGCGAATGGCGGGACGCGAGTAGTCGGCGAAGGTGAGGAAGGTGCCGGCGTACGGGATCACGCCGCCATGCAGCGCCATGCCGTTCATCGCGGCCGCCATGGCGTGCTCGCGGATGCCGTAGCGAATGTAGCGGCCGGCGCGATGTTCCGGCGTGAAATCTTCTGTGCCTTTGGCGAGCGTGTTGTTGGACGGCGTGAGATCGGCGGAGCCGCCGATCAGTTCTGGCAGCGCGCCAAACATGGCCTCGATCGCGGCGCCGGATGAAGCGCGCGTGGCCAGCGCCGGCTTCTCGGCGGCGGCTTTGGCGGCGTATTGGGCCAAGGCGTCCAACGCGGCTTCGACATTGTCGCCATCGAAGGCGGCGCGGAACGCGGCTTTGTGGTCGGAGGCCTTGAGGCGCTCGGCCCAAGCGCCACGTTCTTTCACGCCGCGGCTGCCGATCTTCTTCCAGGCGGCGCGGATATTGTCAGGAATTTCGAACGGGCCGCCGCTCCAACCGAGCGCGGCTTTAGTCGCGGCGATTTCTTCAGGCCCCAGCGGTTCGCCGTGCGCCTTGTGCGTGCCGGCTTTCTTCGGCGAGCCGAAACCGATCGTGGTTTTGCAGGCGATCAGCGTGGGTTTGTCGGATTTCACCGCGGCATCGAGCGCGCGGGCGACGTCATCCATGTTGTGGCCGTCGCAGGAGAGCACGTTCCAGCCGCTGGCGGCGAAACGGGCTTTTTGATCAGTGATGTCGGAGAGCGACACCGCGCCGTCGATCGAGATCGCATTGTCGTCCCAGAGCACGGTGAGCTTGTTGAGCTTCTGACGGCCGGCGAGCGCGAGCGCTTCTTGGCTGATCCCTTCCATCAAGCAACCGTCGCCGGCGATCACCCAGGTGCGGTGATTGACGAGCGCGTCGCCGAAGCGCGCGTTGAGATGCGCCTCAGCGATGGCCATGCCGACGGCGTTGGCGAGACCTTGGCCGAGCGGGCCGGTGGTGGTCTCCACGCCTTCGGTGTGGCCGTACTCGGGATGGCCTGGCGTTTTAGAGCCGAGCTGGCGGAAGCGCTTGATCTCATCAAGCGGCATGTCGTCGTAGCCGGTGAGGTGCAGCAGCGCGTAGAGCAGCATGGAACCGTGGCCGGCAGAAAGCACGAAGCGGTCGCGATCCGGCCAGCGCGGGTCGGAGGCGTCGAATTTCAGGAATTGCGAGAAGAGCACGGTGGCGGCGTCGGCCATGCCCATCGGCATGCCGGGGTGGCCGGACTTGGCCTGCTCCACCGCATCCATCGCCAGGGCGCGGATGGCGTTCGCGAGATCCTTCGCGGCGACGCCTTCGATCTGGTCGATTTTGCTCATGGGATTTTCCTTGATGCCTTCCGGGCTCGGGGCTCTTTAGCGTCGATTCGGACACTTTGCTCTGCGCGATCAGTCCGGTATCAGCGCAGAGCCGCCGCGGGAATGCGGCAGCGGAGCAAAACATGCAGATTTTCATCGATAGCGCGGACGCTAAGGAACTGGCGGCGCTGGCAGTGACCGGCCTCGTGGACGGGGTCACGACCAACCCTTCCCTGGTGGCGAAAGCGGGCGGCGATTTCTTCGAGACGCTGAAGGCGATCTGCGCCTCCGTTTCGGGACCGATCAGCGCTGAAGTGGTGGCGCAGGATTACGAAGGCATGCTGGCCGAGGGCCGCAAGCTGCGCACCCTGGCGGACAATATCGTCGTGAAACTGCCCCTTACGCCCGAGGGCCTGCGCGCGTGCAAGACGCTCGAGGACGAAGGCCATCCATGCAACGTGACGCTCTGCTTCTCGGCGGTGCAGGCGTTGCTGGCGGCGAAGGCGGGCGCGACGTTTATCTCGCCGTTCCTGGGCCGGCTCGATGATGGCGGCCAAGACGGCATGCAGTTGATCCGCGAAATCCGCGCCATCTACGACAATTACGATTATCCGACGCTGATCCTAGCGGCTTCGATCCGCACCGCCGCGCACGTGCGCGACGCGGCGCTCGCGGGCGCCGATTGCGCGACCATCCCACCGGCGGTGTTCAAAAGCCTCTACAAGCATCACCTGACGGATTCGGGGCTTGCGGCGTTCCTGAAGGATTGGGCGGCGACGGGGCAGAAGATTCTCTAGCTGCAAACGAAAAGGCCCGGCGCAAGCCGGGCCTTTTGCTGAAACCTTGTGCTGCGCTCAGCGGCCGGCGAGACGCGCGAGGGTGGCGACTTCGTCGGCCGTGGTTTCGCGCATCGCGAGCATTTCGGTGTCGGCTTTCGCCAATTGCGCTTCAATCGCGGCGACATCGAGCGGCTCGATCAACGGCTCGGGCTGCACGAACGCGGACGCAGCAGCGTCGCTCATCGCCAGACCGCCTTGCATCGCGACGGGCGCGACGAGGCCGACAAGCACCATGGCGCCAGCGCCAGCGACGAAGCTGCCGATGACCATGCGCGCAGTGGCTTTGGCTTGCGAAGGCGACATTGTGTGGAAAACTCCCGGACCGAGGCGGTCGCTTAACAAAAGGTTACGCGTGTTGCAATTGCGAACTTAGTGTCTTGGGAGAATTCCTGCCGTGACGGCAGTCACCTTCCTGAACACCCCGACTTCCCATCTCCGTGGGTCGCCGAAACCCTAGCGCACAAACGTGAATTCAAGCCGAATCCAACGCTCATGCGCAGTTGCGCCCGGCGGCGCCTTCGGGTCTAAAGGCCGCCACACCAGCGCCGTTTTGCGGCGCCGCAAACGGACCCACAATGAATAGCGTTACCGCCACTCAGCGACCGCTACGGAAAGCGGTGCTTCCGGTCGCAGGCTTCGGCACGCGGGTGCTCCCCGCGACCAAGGCGATCCCAAAAGAGATGCTTCCCGTGTTTGATCGACCGGCGATCCAATACGTCGTGGACGAAGCCTTGGCCGCCGGCATCGAACACATTGTGTTCGTCACCGGCCGCAACAAGGGGGCGATCGAGGACTATTTCGATCACGCTTATGAACTCGAATTAACACTCGCGCAGAAGAGCAAGCATGCGCTGGTGGACGAGTTAAAGTCGTTTCTGCGCCCGGCCGGCTCGATGAGCTTCGTGCGCCAGCAGGCGGCGCTCGGGCTGGGTCACGCGGTCTGGTGTGCGCGTGACATCGTCGGCGACGAGCCGTTCGCGGTGATGCTGCCCGACATGCTGATGATGGCGAAGCCGTCGTGCCTGGCGCAGATGGTCGAGGCGTACAACAAAGTCGGCGGCAATGTGATCGCGGTGGAGCCCACCGATACGCCAGAGCAATACGGCGTGATCGCGCCAGTGAGCCGCGATGGCCGGCTGATCAAGATGAAGGGCATGGTGGAGAAGCCGAAGCGCGAAGATGCGCCGTCGAACCTCTTCATCAGTGGTCGTTACATCTTGCAGCCGGAAATCTTCGATTTGCTCGCAAGCCAAGGCCCCGGCGCCGGCAACGAAATTCAGCTGACAGATTCGATGGTGCGGCTGATGGAAACGCAAAACTTCCACGCGCTCGAATACGAAGGCCGCACGTATGATTGCGGGGATAAGATCGGCTATTTGCGTGCCAATGCAGCGTTTGCGCTCGCGAGCGAAGAATACGGCGACAAGGCGGCGGCGACCCTGCAAGCGGCGCTGGCGACTGCGCAGCGGAGCTGATGCCGCATCTTTCGGTTTTCGCCACGCGCGAAGCGTTGATGCAGGCCGCAAGCGATCGCTTGGCGCGCGCGCTGCAACGGGGATTGAACACGCGCCATCATGCATGCGCGGCGCTGTCAGGCGGCGCAACGCCTGAGCCCGCCTATGCCCTGCTCGCGCAAGCCAAGCTCGATTGGCCGCGCGTGACGTTTGCATTGGTGGATGAGCGTTTCGTGCATGCGAAGGATGACGCCTCGAACGAGAAGATGTTGCGCCGCGCCCTGGCCCCGGCGCTTGAGGCGGGGGCT
The DNA here is from genome assembly GCF_036392335.1 of Vitreimonas sp. Taxonomy (NCBI): domain Bacteria; kingdom Pseudomonadati; phylum Pseudomonadota; class Alphaproteobacteria; order Hyphomonadales; family Hyphomonadaceae; genus Vitreimonas; species Vitreimonas sp. The sequence continues at coordinate 8,216 of NZ_DASVYD010000032.1, read as the reverse complement.
AAGCTGATGCCGATGTTCAGCACGGACGGCGCGCCCGCGGAGGTCGCGGCGCGCGCCGACAACCTGTATTCACCGCTTCACATCGATGTCGCGCTGATGGGCATGGGGGGCGACGCGCACACGGCGTCCTGGTTCCCTGGGCATGCGCGCGCGGCGTTCGAGAGCGAGCGCACCGTGATCGCCGTGCACGCGCCACTCGCGGCGGGGAGCGCTGATCGTCTGACGCTGACCAAGCACGCCGTCAGACGCGCGGACGAAGTGCTGGTGCTGATCCACGGCGAGGAGAAGCGCGCCCGCTTAGACGCCGCGCTGGCGGAGGGGGCGGACGCGGCGCCGATCGCGGCCTTGTTCGAGGATCCGGAGAAGCAGCCCGAAGTCCTGTGGGCAGCCTAGCCGACGCCGTATTGCAAATGACACCGGTGTCCGTTATCAAAATCCCTTAAGACCGGCCACAGCCGGCGGGGAGGTTTCGTGACAAGCTCTACGCGCGACATCGCCGGTTCCTTTGTGGCCGCTCGCCAGGAGGCCCGCGCGTTGCCGGACTTCCCCGGGACAATTCCCGCAGATCTGGCAACCTCTTACCGCATCCAAGACGCCGCCATTGAGCTCTGGCCTGATCGGGTCGTGGGCTGGAAGATCGGCAAGGTGCCGCCGCATCTGGTTGAGGCGTTGGGGGAAGAGCGCGTCGCCGGCCCGGTGTTTGCGCATAATTTGTGGATCGCCAACGCAGGCGAAGAGGTCGCCTTTCCGATCTTTGAGAACGGCTTCGCCGCGGTCGAGGCTGAATACGTGTTCCGCATCGGCGTCGATGCGCCGGCCAACAAGACAGACTGGACGCGTGACGAAGTCGCCGCGCTGATTGGGGCGATGCACGTGGGCGTTGAAACGGCGGGTAGCCCCTTGGCCACCATCAATGACCTGGGCTCCACCGTGGTCGCCTCGGATTTCGGCAACAATTTCGGCCTGATCCTTGGACCAGAAGTGGCGAATTGGCGCGCCAAGCTCGAGACGGGTTTGAGCTGCGAGACCTTCATTGAAGGCCAATCCGTCGGAAAGGGCACGGCCAACAAGGATCCGCTCGATGCGCTGATCTTCCTGGCGTCGCATCTCGCCAAGCGCGGCAGACCGTTGAAGGCCGGCCAATACATCACCACCGGCGCCGTCACTGGCGTGCATGACATCCGCGTCGGCCAGCATTCGCGCGTGAGCTTCAACGGCGCGGGCGATATTCTGTGCACCGCCGTGAAGGCTGTCGCGAACGGTCGGAGGCTCTAATGATTTCGCGCCGCACGCTGCTGACCACCGGCGCCGTCACTTTGGCGGGAGGCGCAGGGGTCGCGGTCGCGAATGCGCCGGCCGCGCACACATTGACGGCCGTGGATGTGCACCCAAGCGACTATCCAACGGTTGAGGCCGTACGCTGGATCGGCCAAGAGCTTGAACGCGAGTCGGACGGCCGGATCAATTTCAGGCTCTATCCGTCGGGGCAACTTGGCAACGAGACCGACACGGTAAACCTCGCGCGCTTCGGCGTGCTGGATATCGCGCGCGTCTATCTGGGTGCGGTGAACAACATGTTCCCGGCGACCCAGCCGCTGGCGCTCCCCTACATCTTTCACAACGAAGCGCACATGCGCCGTGTCGTCGATGGCGACATCGGCCGCGAGATTTTGGCGACGTTCGAGCGCCGCGGCCTGATCGGCCTCGCCTTCTACGATTCCGGCATGCGCTCGATGTACAATGCGCGCCGGCCGATCCACACGCCGGAAGATATGCGCGGACTCAAAGTACGCGTGCCGCGCGCCGACATTTTCATGTCGATGCTCGATGCGATGGGCGCGAACGCGACACCGATCCCGTTCGGCGAAGTGTTCACGGGCTTGCAGACGCATTTGATCGACGCGGCGGAAAACAATTGGGCGACGTTCCAATCGACGCGGCAATATGAAGTTGCGCGCTATTGGTCGGAGACGGAGCATTGCTGCGCGCCGGAAGCGTTGCTGCTATCGAAGCAGCGCTTCGACACGTTCTCGGCGCGCGACAAGGAATTGATCCTGGCGAAAGCGCAAGAGTCGGTCGCGGTGATGCGCGGGCTCTGGGACACGAAGCAAGCCACAGCGCGCCAAACCGTGCTCGACGCGGGCGTGCAGGCCAATGAAACAGACAAGGAAGCGTTCCGTCGCGCGGTCGAGCCGATGAAGCGGCGCTATCTCGCGGATAGCGCGATCTCCGGCGTGGTCCGCCGCATCGAGGCGCAAGCATAAGAACGCCGAACGGCGGATTTGGGGAGGGAGTGATGGCGGGATCAAATGCGCTCGCGGGCGCCTTCTCCGCACTGGCCAAGGCGGCAATCGCGATCGCGGCGACATCGCTGTGCGTATTGGTGCTGGTATTGGCGTGGCAAGTGATCGGCCGCTATGCGCTCAATGACTCGCCGGGCTGGACCGAGCCGGTGGCGCTGATCTTGATGAGTGTCGCGGCGTTGTTTGGCGCAGCGGTCGCGGTGCGGCGTGAGAGCCATTTCAATTTTCCGACCTTGGTTGAATCGGCCCCGGCGCCTTTGCGCGTGGCATTGAAAGCGTTGGCGCGGCTGATCGCGCTCGGTTTTGGCGCGGCGCTCGCCTTCTACGGCGGCTATTTGATGCTGGATTCCTGGGACATTCCGATGGCCGGCGCGCCGGCGCCCGAGGGGCTTGCCTATATCGGCGTCTGCTTGGGCGGCGCATTGATCGCGCTCTTCGCGCTCGAACGCCTGATCGCGGGCGATCCTGAGAAGGAACACTAAGCGTCATGGAAATCGCTGTCCTTTTCGGCGTCTTCGCGCTGCTTCTGATCATCGGCGTGCCGGTGGCGTTTTCGATCGCCGCGGCGAGCTTGGCCTGCGTGCTCTATATCGGCCTCGACCCGATCGTGGTTATCCAGCAAGTGGCGTCGGGCTTCGGCAAGGTCTCGTTGCTGGCGATTCCGCTCTTCATCTTCGCAGGCGAATTGATGCTGCGCGGCGGCATTTCGGAGCGCTTGATCTCGCTCGCGTCCTCATTGGTCGGGCATTTGCGCGGCGGCTTGGGGCAAGTGAGCGTTGTCGCGTCGACCTTGTTCGGCGGCGTGTCGGGTTCGGCTTTGGCGGACGTGTCGGCGATCGGCTCGACCATGATCCCGCAAATGGAAAAGCGCGGCTTCGGCAAGGATTACGCGGTCAATGTCACCGTGTCGGCAGCACTCGTCGCGCTGCTGTTGCCGCCTTCGCACAACTTGATTCTGTTCTCCGCCATTGCGGGCGGCGGCGTGTCGATCGCGGATCTATTCGCGGCGGGCATTGTGCCGGCGCTGCTGCTCGCGCTTGGCATCATGGGCGCGGCCTATGTGATGGCGCGCGTGCGCAATTATCCGACGGAGCCGTTTCCAGGCTTCGGCGCCATTGGCGTGCGTTTGATCGCGGCGATTCCGGGCCTGCTGCTTATCTTCGTGATCTTCGGCGGTATTCGCGCCGGCATTTTCACCGCGGTTGAATCCGCCGCGGTCGCTGTGATCTACGCGCTACTGGTGACGCTGCTCGTCTATCGCGGCATGGGCTGGGGCGCGTTTACGGGCGCGGTGGCGCATGCGGCGCGTTCATCGGGCGCGGTGCTATTCGTGATCGGCGCCGCCGGCGCGTTCGGCTGGCTGATGGCGTATCTGCAAATCCCGTCCATGGCGGTCGATGCGCTGCAGGCGATCACGCAGGAAAAGCACCTCGTGCTGCTGCTGATCCTGGTGATCCTGCTGATCCTCGGCACGTTCATGGATTTGGCGCCGATGATCATCATCTGCACGCCGATCTTCCTGCCGGTCGCGCGCGCCTATGGCGTGGAGCCGCTGCATTTTGGCGTCATCCTCGTGCTCGCCGCCGGCATCGGCTTGATGACCCCGCCCGTGGGTTCGGTGTTGTTCGTGGGCGCAGCGATCGGACGCATACCGATCACCGAAGCGCTGAAATCGATCTGGCCGTTCTTCCTGGCCGCGCTGACCGTGCTGCTGCTGGTGACGTTCATACCAGAGCTATCGCTGACGCTGCCGGCGTTGTGGCGGTGAGGCGCTCAGGGCTGGCATGGTGAAGCGGGCGTAAACGACATGCCCTGCGAACCATTCCTTTAGCGATTTGAGATAAGCTCTGGTGTTGGCAGCTTCCATCACCAGGGCTCAGAATGACCGCCGCTTGCGAAGGATGCCGTGGGGGCGCGCTTTTTGAGACGCCCATCACCATGGCGTTTCACCCTATTGTCGATGTCCGATCCAAGCGTGCGTTTGCGTACGAAGCATTGGTGCGCGGGGAAGCGGGTCAAAGCGCTGGCGCGATCCTCGCGGAAGTGTCGGCAGAGAACCGCTACGCCTTCGATCAGAATTGCCGCGTGAAGGCGATTGAGCTTGCCGCGGACCTGGAGCTCGCCGCCGAAGACGCGTTTCTCTCGATCAATTTCCTGCCCAACGCGGTGTACGAACCGCGCGCCTGCATCCGCCTCACGTTAGCGGCTGCGATGCGCACGGGCTTTCCGGTGCAGAAGATCATCTTCGAATTCACCGAAGTCGAGCGCCTGGATTCCGCGCACGTGCTCAATATTCTGCGCAGCTATCGCGCGATGGGATTCAAGACGGCGATCGACGATTTCGGCGCTGGCTATGCCGGACTTGGTCTGCTCTCGGAATTCCAGCCGGACTTCGTGAAGCTCGACATGGACCTCATTCGCGGCATCGAAAAGAGCGCCGTGAAGCGGACCATCGTACGCAATACGCTCACGATGCTAAAGGAATTGGGCGTGACCCCGATTTGCGAAGGCATCGAGACGGTCGGCGAGTACGACGCGCTCCGCGAACTGGGCGTGCATTTGATGCAAGGCTATTTGTTCGCGAAGCCCGGCCTCGCCAGCCTGCCCGCCGCGACTTGGCCGGATGCGGCCCAGGCTTCGCGCGCGACGGCGTGAAGCGCTAAGACTTCACCACTCGGTCCAGCACTTTCAGCACGCTGTCGGCGCCGGCGAGGCGCGATTCCATGCCTGGGCCGAAATGCTTGTCGAGCTTGCCTTCGAGCAAGAGCGTGGCGAGCCCATGCACCATCGACCATGAGGCGAAGATGAGCGCGTGGTCGCGTTCGCCGGTGCGCGCGATGGAGACTTCATCAACGATATTCACGAGCACGTCGAAGGCCGATTTCGCGCACGCTTTGGCGTCTTCATGCTTGTCTTCGCGCACCAGTTCGGAGCGGAACATCAGTTTGAAGTGCGCGGGATTGCTGAGCGCGAATTTCACGTAAGCGCGACCGAGCGCGTGATGGCGGCAGGCGGGATCGTCAAGCCCTTCGGTGGCGGCGAGACACTCGGCGCGTAGTCTTTCGAAGCCTTCGGCGACAATGGCGGCGAGGATGGCTTCACGGTCCGGGAAGTGATGATAGGGCGCCTGGTGGCTGACGCCGGCGCGGCGCGCGACCTCACGCATGCTGAACCCTTCGAGCCCTTCGGCCGTAAGCAAATCCAGACTCGCGTCGAGCAAGGCGCGGCGCGGTTCGACGGTGCGGGGGGCGGGTTTGGTCGCTGCTGTCACGAAAGCATCTTTCGCTAGAGGCTTGACAGTGTCAAGTTTGTACCTGACAGTGTCTAGCACATTCGCCCGAGTTTGATCGACGGTTCCAGATTAAGCTTGTGAATGCTGAATATTGTCAATATGCTTCACCACAAATAGGTGGCCTGTGCAGAAAGCGGCAGTTTTTCAAACCCTTGCATTGGCTGTGAGCGCTTTGGCGCTGGCCTCTTGCGGCGCGGTCGAGTCCGACGCAACGGCCCAGGCCCAGGGGCCTCTGGTTCAAGTGGTCGAAGTCGGCGCGGCCTCCGCCGCCGGCGCGATCCGGGCGAGCGGCTTGGTGGGCTACAAGCGCGAGCCGCAGCTTTCCTTCACGGCGCCGGGCATTGTTGGCGATCTGCTGGTGGATGCCGGCGACACCGTCCGCCGCGGCCAGCGGCTGGCCACGCTGCGGCGCACGAGCGGCGGCGCGAATGTGGATGAAGCGGCGCTGGCCCGCGTCAATGCCGAGCGCGATCTGGCGCGCACGCAAGAACTCTATGAGCGCGGCTTCGTTTCCGAAGCGCGATTGGAAGATGCGCGGCTCGCGGTAGAGCGCGCGCGCGATTCATCGGTGCTTGTGGCGCCGGCCGACGGCGTGATCCTGCGCCGCGCGGCGGAGACGTCGCAAACGGTGAACGCCGGCACGCCGATCCTGGTGTTTGGCGAAACGCGATCAGGCATCGTGGTGCGCGCGCCGGTCGCCTCTTCCGAAGCATCACGCATTCGCGTCGGCGACAACGTGTCGGTGCGTGTAAACGAATTGGGTGCGACGCGCACGGGCCGCGTGGCGCGCGTCGGCGCCAAGGGCAATGATTCAACGGGCGCGTTCGAGGTCGAAGTCGAGATCGCGGACTCGACAGGTTTGCGTTCTGGCATGGTCGCGGAAGTGGAGATCGCGGCGAATCCTGGCGAAGCTGCGACGGCGACCTTGATGGTGCCGACGCTCTCGCTGCTCGATGCGCGCGCCGACCAGGGCATTGTGTTCGTGGTGGACGCGCAAGGCGTGGCGCGCCGGCGCGCGGTGACGACGGCCGGCGTGACGCAAGCCGGCGTCATGGTGATTAGCGGGCTAGAGCCCGGCGATCGCGTGATCTCGGCGGGCGCGGCTTATGTGCGCGACGGCGAGACCGTCCGTATCTCGGCCGGCACATAATACATGCAGGCCATAACCCGCTTCTTCGTTGACCGGTGGCAATTCACCGCGGTGCTGTTTGCGTTGTTGATTGCGCTGGGCTTGGGCGCGATCCAGGCGATCCCGAAATCGGAAGACCCGATCGTTGAGTTTCCGGGGGTCGCGATCGCGGTCGTGCTGCCGGGCGCGGATGCGGAGCAGATGGAACGGCTGGTCGCCGTGCCGATCGAGAACGCGATCAATTCGATCGAAGACATTCAGGATTTGAATTCATCGAGCCGCGCGGGGCTCGCGGTGATCTCAGTGGAGTTCGCCTGGGGCGCGGACCCGCAGGAGAAATTCTCCGAAGTCGTGCGCGAACTGAACGTGGTGCGTCCGACTTTGCCGGAAGGCATCGTTTCGATCACGCCGCGCCGCTTCAATCCGGCGCAGACCAGCATCGTGCAGATTGCTCTGGTCAGCGAAGACGCGTCGTTCCGACAGATGGAGAGCTACGCGAAAGCACTGCGCGATTCCTTGGAACGCGCGCCGGGCGTGCAGCAGGCGCAAGTCTGGGGCGCGCCACCGGCGGAAGTGCGCGTGGCCGCGGATTTGGATCGCTTGGCGGCGTATCGCTTGCCCCTGACGGCGGTGGCCGAAGCGTTGCAGCGCGAAGGCGCGGATACGCCGATTGGCGCGGTCGAAGCGGGCGGGCGGCGCTTCAATCTGCAGGCGTCGGGCTCGTTCAACAGTCTGGATGAAATTCGCGCGGTGCCATTGCGCGCCGAGGGCGGCTCGGTGGTGACGGTTGGCGATGTCGCTGACGTGAATTGGGCTAATGACGAGCGCGCGCACATCACGCGCTATAATGGCCAGCGCGCGATTTTCGTGACGGCGCGTGCGCGGCTGGGCGAGAACATCTTTCCGGTGCTCGACGGCGTGAACAGCCGCATCGATTCCTTCGAGACGACGCTGCCGGACAACATCGTCCTCGAACGCGGCTTCAATCAATCCGAGACCGTGAGCCACCGGTTGGGCAGCCTCGGCCGTGATTTCGGCATCGCCATTTTCCTTGTGCTGCTGACGCTGCTCCCCTTGGGCTTCCGCGCCTCGCTGGTGGTGATGGTGTCGATCCCGCTGTCGCTCTCCATCGGCGTGGTGGTGATGCACGCGATGGGCTATTCGCTGAACCAGCTCTCGATCGCCGGCTTCGTGCTGGCTTTGGGCTTGCTGGTCGATGACTCGATCGTGGTGACCGAAAACATCGCGCGGCGCTTGCGCGAAGGATTGCCGCCGCGCGACGCGGCGATCGCCGGCGTTGAGGAAATCAACATTGCCGTCATCGGCTGTACGGCGACGCTCTTGCTCGCCTTCCTCCCGATCATGGCCCTCCCCGAGGGAGCGGGCGCCTTCGTGCGCTCGCTCCCGCTCGCGGTGGTGGCGACCATCACGGCATCGCTCGTGGTGGCCCTGACAATCATTCCGTTCATGGCCGCACACCTCCTCCCCAAGA
>NZ_DASVYD010000031.1:0-22508 GCF_036392335.1 Vitreimonas sp. | reverse complement strand
CTTTATCGTGCCGCACGAGGATGAATGGCAGAACGAATACGTACCGCCGGCCTATGACCGCCTCGCCTGGACGACTGGCTTTACCGGCTCGGCCGGCGCCGCTGTCGTGCTCGCCAACGAAGCCGCAATCTTCGTCGACGGCCGCTACACGCTGCAAGTCCGCGCCCAGGTCGATAACGCGCTCTTCGACTATCGCGACCTCGTCGACGGCGGCGTCCCGGCCTATCTGCGCGAGCGCGCGCCGAAAGGCGCGAAGATCGGCTACGACCCGAAGCTCCATAGCCCTGATAGTCTCGACCGCATCCGCGCCGCGACCGAAGCCGCCAGCGCCGAACTCGTCCCCGTCGCGCAAAATCCCATCGATACGATTTGGGACGATCGTCCCGCCATCCCGATGGCCAAGGTCGAGCCGCACGCGGAAACCTATGCCGGCGAAAGCTCCGCCTCGAAGCGCCAGCGCCTCGGCGAAGGCTTGAGCAAGGAAGGCGCGGACGCTGTCGTCATCACCTCGCCCGCCTCGCTCGCCTGGCTCTTCAACATTCGCGGCGGCGACGTCGCCCGCACCCCGCTGCCGCTCGGCGAAGCGCTGCTGCGCGCGGACGGCACGGCCGACCTCTTCATCGCCGATGCGAAAGTCTCGCCTGAACTCAAGCAATGGCTCGGCAACCAAGTCGCGGTGAAGCCCAGCGAGGAATTGCAGCCGGCGCTCGCGTCCCTCGGCGGCAAGAAAGTGAAGCTCGATCCTTCTAGCGCCAGCGCCTGGTATTTCGAGCAACTGAAAACCGCCGGCGCCGAAATCGTGCGCGGCCAAGACCCTGTCGTGCTGCCACGCGCCTGCAAGAACGCAGCGGAAGTCGAAGGCTCACGCCAAGCGCACATCCGCGACGGCGCCGCCGTCTCGCGCTATCTGCACTGGCTCGCCACCGACGGCCAAACCGGCAAAGTGCAAGAGATCGAAGCCTGCGAGCGTCTCGAAGCCTTCCGCGCCGACACCGGCGCACTCAAAGATTTGAGCTTCGACTCCATCTCCGGCGCCGGCCCCAACGGCGCCATCGTGCATTATCGCGTCACCAAGAAAACCAATCGCAAACTCGCGCGCGGCTCGCTCTTTCTCATTGATAGCGGCGGCCAATATCTCGACGGCACCACCGACATCACGCGTACAATCGCCATCGGCCGTCCGAGCAAAGAAATGAAGGATCGCTTCACCCGCGTCCTCAAGGGTCACATCGCGCTCTCACGCGTGCGCTTCCCGAAAGGCACGACTGGCCACCAGCTCGACGCGCTCGCGCGCATGAGTCTGTGGGAAGCCGGCCTCGACTACGATCACGGCACCGGCCACGGCGTTGGCGTCTATCTCGGCGTGCACGAAGGCCCGCACCGCATCGCCAAATTCGTCAACACGCAGCCGCTTGAACCCGGCATGATTGTGTCGAACGAGCCTGGCTATTACAAAACCGGCGCCTACGGCATTCGCATCGAAAACCTGCAAGTGGTCACGCCCGCCGCCGACATCGAAGGCGGCGAACGCCCGATGCTCGGCTTCGAAACACTGACGCTCGCCCCGATCGCGCGCGAACTGATCGTGAAGCCAATGCTCACGAAAGAAGAGCTCGCCTGGATCAACGCGTATCACGCGAAAGTCTGCGAAAAGATCGGGCCACAAGTCGATGGCGAAGCGAAGGCTTGGCTCGAGGCGGCGACGAAGCCGCTCTAACGATTGCCGCACCCTATTGATTGTGTTTCCCTGCCTTGGCGGGGAGACACAATCATGTTCGTCGGCCATTACGCAGCAGCATTCGCGGCCAAAGCCATCGAGCCCAAAGCGCCGATGTGGACGCTCGCAGCTGCAGCACAACTCGTCGATATTGGCTGGAGCGCCTTCATCATCGCCGGCGTGGAGCGCGCCAGCGTCGATCCTTCACTCCCCGGCTCTTCTTTGATCCTTGAGCATATGCCGTGGACACACTCGCTGCCGATGGCGATCGCGTGGGGCGTCGGCGCGGCCTTGCTCGTGAAGCTCCTGCTGCGCTTGCCAACTTGGGCGAGCATCGTCGTGGGCCTCACCGTGTTCTCGCACTGGCTGCTCGATCTCCTCGTGCATCGCCCCGATCTCGAACTCTGGATCGGCGGCGAGAAAGTCGGCTTCGGGCTTTGGAATTATCCTGTACCCGAACAAGCCGTCGAGATCGGCCTTATCGCCATCACGGGCGCGGCGTGGGTCGCGAGCCGCAAGACGCTCGGCCGCCTTGCGTGGCCCGCGATCGCCTTCATCGGCTTTCTTGTTGCATTGCAGATCGTGGCGATGCTCTCGCCCCAACCCGCCGGGCCTCTCGAAGCGCAAAGCGGCGTGATGATCCTCGCCATCTATCTCATTGTCGTCGCGTTGGCTGCGTTGACGGACTCGCACGGCAAGCGCACGATTTGATGAGGGGAGACATCACATGACGGACGCATCAAGCGCCAAGGCGCCCTGGCATCTCTGGGTCATCGGCATCGTCGCGCTGCTCTGGAACGGTTTCGGCGCGACCGATTTCACACTCACCGCCACACGCTTCGCGCCCTACGTCTCGCAATACCCGCCAGCGATGATGGATTACATCTACGCCCTGCCGATCTGGAATTGGATCGGCTGGGCCCTCGGCACATGGGGCGGCTTCATCGGCTCGGTCCTGCTGCTGATGCGCAACAAGCTCGCCGTGTGGGCCTATGCGCTTTCGTTGCTCGGCGCCGTCGGCTCCAACGCCATCACCCTTCTCGATCCGCCGCCCGCCGAGATTGGCGCAAGCCCCGTGCTCACCATCATCATCATCGCCATCGCCGCGGCCCTGCTGGCGTACGCGATGTGGCTCAAGCGCAAGGCCGTGCTGCGCTAAGCCTACAAAATCGCTTCGGCATGTCTCGGCGCCATGGGGAGCTTGCGGCGCGCACCTTAAGAGCGTCGTGAAAAACTAGCGGCTGAGCTCGATCCACGCATCTTCGTCGATCACTTTGACGCCGTGCTTTTCGGCCTCGGCCAGCTTCGAGCCTGCGCCTGGTCCCGCCACCACGAGATCTGTCTTCTTCGACACGCTGCCCGACACTTTCGCGCCCAACGCGATCGCGCGCGCCTTGGCCTCATCGCGCGTCATCTTCTCCAGCGTGCCGGTAAACACGATCGTCAGCCCCGACACTTTGCTCGACGTCGCCGCTTTCGGCTCGGCCTTCGGTTTCACTTCTTTCAGCAAGCGTTTCAGCGCGTCGCGATTGTGCTTCTCGGCAAAGAAATCCACCAAATGCGCCGCAGCCACCGGCCCCACGCCGTCGATGCGCTCCAACTCTTTGTAATCCTCGCCTGGCGCCTCTTTCGCCGCCTGCTTGATCGCGACAATCGCATCGCCCAACGATCCGAACGAGGCGACCAACGAGTCCCACGCCTTGGCGCTCACACCCTTGATCTTCGGCGCACCGCTGCCGCCCTCGCCGGCAAACATGTCCGCTTGACTCGACGTCGGCGCACGCAGCGTGGGCGCGGCGGCCAGAAGCGCCGCCAACGCGCCGACGCCCACGCCGCTCACCCGCTCCAGCGCATCATACGCCTCACCCGGCTGCGCTTTCACGGCCGCCTGAACCGCCGCTTCAAACGCCTCCCACGTCTCGAACCGCCGCGCCAGCACGCCCGCCGTCGTCTCGCCGATATCGCGAATGCCTAACGCATAGAGGAAGCGCCCCAATTGCGGTTCGCGCCGCGCCTCGATCGACGCCAGCAAATTCGTAACACTCTTCTCGCCATAGCCTTCGCGCGTGGCCAGTTCGTCGCGCTTTTCATGCAGACGGAAAATGTCGGCGGGCTCCTTCACCCAGCCGAGTTCGTAGAATTCCTCGATCTGCTTGGCGCCGAGCCCGTCGATGTCCATCGCCCGGCGCGCCACGAAATGGATCAGCCGCTCCACCGCCTGCGCCGGACAATTCAGTCCGCCGGTGCAGCGCGCGATCACGCCTTCTTCGCCCGGCTCCAATTCGCGCGCCACGTGCGAGTCGCACACCGGGCAGCGCTCGGGGAATTTGTATTTATGCGCGCCCTTGGCGCGCTTCTCCAACAAGACGTCCACGATCTGCGGGATCACATCGCCGGCCCGCTGCACCACGACCGTGTCGCCGATACGCAAATCCTTGCCGCCGCGGATCGGCCCGCCATCCGCGCCCAGGCCGCGAATATAATCCGCATTGTGCAGCGTCACGTTCGTCACCGTAACGCCGCCGACAAACACCGGCTTCAACCGCCCCACGGGCGTCAAAGCGCCGGTGCGCCCCACCTGAATGTCGATGCCCTCGAGAATGGTCGTCTGCTGCTCAGCCGCGAACTTATGCGCGATCGCCCAACGCGGCGAACGCGAGACAAAACCCAAGCGCTGCTGCAACGACAGCGAATCCACTTTGTAGACCACGCCATCGATCTCGTACGGCAGCGCTTGGCGTTCGGCCAAGATGTCCTGATGGATCGCCAGCAATTGATCGGCGTTCTTCGCGCGCTTAATGCCGGCCAGCGGAAAGCCGAGCTTCGCGAGCACGTGCATTGCTTCGTACTGTGTCTCCGCCAGCGGCGCGCTCACCTCTCCCCAACCATGCGCGAAGAAACGCAGCGGCCGCGACGCCGTGATCTTCGGATCGAGCTGACGTAACGCCCCCGCCGCCGAATTGCGCGGGTTCACGTAGGTCTGCTTGCCTTGGGCCTCAAGCCCCGCATTCATTCTCGCGAACGCGGCCTTCTCCATGTAGACTTCGCCGCGCACCTCAAGCACCGCCGGCGCGCCCTTGATCGTCTTCGGAATGTCCGCGATCGTCATCAGATTGGCGGTGACGTCTTCACCTTCGCGTCCATCGCCGCGCGTCGCGCCCTGCACGAACCGGCCGTTTTCATAACGCAGCGACGCCGAGAGCCCGTCGATCTTCGGCTCCGCCGTAATCACGGGCGGCGTATCCAAGTTCAAGAACCGCTGCACCTTGGCGACGAACCCATGCGCATCCTCGGCATCGAACGCGTTATCGAGCGACAGCATCGGCACGGCGTGCTGCACCTTGCCGAATTTCTCCGCCGGCGCCGCGCCCACCCGCATGGACGGGCTATCCTCGCGCACCAGATCCGGAAACCGCGCCTCGATCGCCGCGTTGCGCTTGCGCAGCGCATCATATTCCGCGTCGGTCAGCTCCGGCGCGTCCTTGGCATAATAGAGCTTGTCGTGCCGCGCGATCTCAGCCGCCAGCCGCTCCAATTCGGCGGCGGCTTGTTTCGCGCTTAACTTTTCAACAGATGTGTCGCTCATCAGGTGTCAGACGATACAGAATATCGCGACACCTGGCACCTGATACCTGGCGTCTGTTTAGAACACCGTGCCGAACGTACGGCTCAGCCAGCCGCGGCGACGAGCTTCTTCTTCGGCCATCGGCGCGACGCCCGCATCGGTCAGCAGCGCGTACGAGCGTTGATACCAATCACTGCCCGGGAAATTGTGGCCCAGGATCGCCGCCATGCGCTGCGCTTCCTCGATCATGCCGACCGAGAGGTACGCCTCCACCAAGCGGTGCAGCGCCTCCGGCACGTGCGAGGTACGCTGGAAACTTTCGTTCTCGATTACAGTGCGGAAGCGATTGATCGCCGCCAGATGCTGATCGCGGTTGAGATAGAAGCGGCCGACCGACATTTCCTTGCCGGCCAATTGGTCGTTGACCATGTCGATCTTCAAACGGGCGTCGCGCGCATACGCGGTTTCCGGATAACGGCGCACGACATCATTCAGCGCCGCCAGCGCCCGCTCGGTCGTGCCTTGATCGCGGCCCACGTCGGTGATGCGCTCAAAATGGCAGATCGCGATCAGATAATACGCGTAGGGTGCGCTCTCATTGCCCGGGTGCAGCGAGACGAAGCGCTGCGCGTCCTCGATCGCGGAATCATATTGGCGCGCTTGATAATGGACGAACGCTTCCATCAACATCGAGCGGCGCGCCCACGACGAATACGGGTGCTGGCGTTCCACTTCCTCGAACGCAGCGAGCGCTAGCGCGTAACGGCGGTCCTCGATCGCGTCGATGCCGCGATTATAGAGCTGGGCGACCGGCTCATCGACATATTGCACGCTCTCGCGTTCGCGCCCGACGCCGAAGGCGCCGCAGGCCGTGACGCTACCGGCCATGACGGCCATCGCAACGGCGCGCGCGAGTTGCAATTGTCGAGGGGTCATCAGCTGGCCTCTTCTGGCAAACAGGACAAATCGGGCGCGCCAACGCGGCGGGCGCATCGCTGATACAGGAGGATTGGCGGGACGCAAAGCGCCTGCGGCTGTGGGACGAACAGAAGCGCTCAGCCGACGGCGGCGAACATGGGCGCAGCCTCACGACCCGTTTCGGGCGCGGACTCATACTCAAAGCGCCAAGCTTCCGGCGTATCCAAGAGCGCCCGCACCAAACGCGCATTGAGCGCATGGCCAGGCTGATCCGCCACAAAGCGGCCACAAATCGGCGCGCCGGCCATCGCCAGATCGCCAATCGCGTCGAGCATCTTGTGACGCACGAATTCGTCTTCGAAGCGAAGACCTTCCGGGTTCACCACGCGGCCCGCATCGACCACCAGCGTATTTTCCATCGACGCGCCGCGCCCCAGCCCGGCCGCGCGCATCGCGTCGACGTCAGACATGAAGCCGAACGTGCGCGCATCGGCGATATCGCTGAGGAAGCTCTCGGGCGATAGTGCGACGTGGCGGCGTTGCACGCCAATCGCCGCATCCGCGAAGCGGATCGTGACATCGAGCTCAAGCCCATCATAGCCGTTCGACGGCAACAGCGCCGCGCTTTTCGCGCCCATGCGGACTTCGATCGGCTCAAGGATACGGATCACGCGTTGCTGCGCATGTTGCACCTTGAGGCCCGCGTTCAGCAGCACGGCCACGAATTGCGCCGACGAGCCATCCAGGATCGGCAATTCCGGCCCGTCGACTTCAACGATCAGATTGTCGACGCCGAGGCCGGCGCAGGCCGACATCAAATGCTCGATCGTCGCCAATTCGGCGCCGCTCGCATTGCGGATCGTGGTGCAATTTCGGGTTTCAGAGACGGAATCGGCGTGCGCGCGGATCACATTATCCACAGCCTTCACGTCGGCGCGGACAAACACCACGCCGGTATCGACCGGCGCTGGCATCAGCGCGATACGCACATGCGCCCCAGAATGGACGCCAATGCCCGCGCACATAGCCGGGCCTGCAATGGTTTGCTGACGACGCACCGAAACCACCTCTGTCGTCCCCCCACGGAACTGGATGAGGCCCCCCGACCCCAAGGGTGGTGTAAGGCGTCCTTCGCATGTGCGACAACACACGTTGCGTTACGGTTTGTGACCGTTAAGCGAACCGGGTTACTGGGTTGAAATAGTGGACAAAAATACACCCCCTCCGCCCCAGCCAAAGCTCGCCGCCCTACTCGATCGCGCACGCGCCGGCGGCGAAGGGGCCGCCCACGCCGCCCGCCAAGCCGCCGCCTGGGCCGAGTTTCGCGATCCCGCCATCGCCAAGGAAGCCCTCTCGCTCGCCATCCGGCTGGAACCCATCGACCCCGCCCCGCGCTTGGCGCTCGCCCGGCTGCACGCCGAATCCGGGGACATGAAGGCCGCCGCCAGCGAGGCCCAAGCCGTGCTCAACGAGGCCGTCGACCAAGCCGCACGCGCCCGCGCCGCCTTCATCCTCGGCGAACTCGCGCGCGTCGGCCCCGATCCAGCGACAGCGCGTCCGCACTACCAAACCGTGCTCAAAATCGAAGATGCCCTGCTCAGCGCCAGCCCCGGCGACCCCACCGCATCGCGCTGGTACGCCCGCGCCCGCGGCCGCATTGCCGAACTCGACGCCCATGAGGGTCAATTGGACCGCGCCCGCACTGGCGCCGAAGGGGCGCTCGCGCTCCTCCGCGCCGTCGCCGCCGCCATTGGCGAACCGCCCGTGCTCGCCGCTGATATCGCCGACGCCGAGATGCGCCTCGCCGCGCTCGAACTTGATGGCGACGCGCCCGCTTCCGCGCGCCGCCGCCTCGGCGAAGCCATCGGCCGCTACGAAGCGTTGGCCGTCACTGAAAAATTCGAGCCCCATTGGCGCGCCGTGCTTTCTGACGCCTGGGCGCTGGCCGCAGAGGCTGATTATGTTCGCGGCGACGCCAACGCCGCGCGCGAAGCGATGGAAAAGGCGCTGCAAGTGCGTCTCGTGCTCGCCGCGCGTCATCCGGGCGAAGCCTGGGGCGTCGCCGGCCTGTGGCGCATCCGCGGCGCATTGCGCGCCGCTCTCGGCGACCACGACGCCGCCGCGCAATCCTTTGTTCAAGCGCGCACCATGATCGAGCAATTGTACGCACGCACACCCGGCGAAGACGCCGCCGCGCGCATGCTGTTGCACACCATGCTGGCGCAAGCCGATCACGCGCTCCGGACCGGCCAGCACAATCTCGCCCGCGAGGCCGCCGACAGCGCCCGCATCTTGGCCGAGCAACTCGCGCACGAACGCGGCGGCGCTTGGCTCGGCGAGGCCGGCGCCTGTTGGGATCGCCTTGGCGAAATCGCCCGCACCATCGCCGCGCTCGCACCCGCCCAAGACGCCTTCGCGCGCGCCGTGGAATTTCGCCGCCTCGCGCTTGAACGCGCACCCGACGAGGCGCGCCAGCAACGCCGCCTTGCCGCGGCCCTGGTCAAACTCGGCGACGCGCATTTGGCCGCCGGCGCCCACGCCAGCGCCAAGGCCGCATTTCACGAAAGCATCGTCGCGCGTTTCAAATTGCTCGACGCTTCACCCGGCGATCCCAACGCCGCGCAAGCCGTCGCCGTCGCGCTCGAACGTTACGGCCTCGCCACCCTGGCGCTTGGCGACACACAAGCCGCGCGCGCCGCCTGGGAAGATGAACTCGCGCTCGCCGACCGCATCTTCGCCGACGATCATTCGATTGAAGCGCTACGCTTCCGCGCCATCATCGAAAGCCATCTCGCCAGCGCCGGCGGCCCCAATGCCGAGCACCACCGCCACGCCGCGCTCGATCACCTAGATCAACTCGCCCACGCCGGCGCCCTCACCCCGCAAGAAACCGCGCTGCGCAAGAAATTGTGGGGCGCGTGAGCGCTACGCTTTCTTGCGCAGCGCCATCGGCAGGATCGGCGCGGTCACCAGGAAGATCGCCAGCGCCAATAGGCTCGTCTGCACCGCGATCGCCAGCGGCAAGAAGCCCGCGTTGACGATGGCGAGATACGTCATCGCCGCCCCCGACACCCACAGCACGAACACGAGCGCCAGTGCGTGCGCGACATTCTTCTGTGCGGCATGCGCAAACAGCCACACGAATGCGAACGCATAGACGAAGTCGGAAACAAAGCTCAGCAGCTCATGCGTGAGCGGCGACCAAGGCGGCGTGAAGTCCGGCGCAATCTGCGCGCTGACAGCATCCCAACCCGCCTCAAGAATGAAATTGTTGCCCGCCCAACCGAGCACATTCCAAAGCACGCCGTAAATCAGCGTCCAAATCAGGATCGACGGAGCCGACATGAAAGAGCCTCCCGCTGCATTATGCAGCCGGGAGGCTCGAAGATAAATGATTTGCGACCAGCCGAACTAGCGCGGATTCATCTGCCGACGGAGGAACGCTGGGATCTCCAGCTCTTCATCCAGCTCCGGATCACGCACGACATCTTCATGCGCACGGCGCGGCTGTGCGGGCGGCGCCTCGTCGTCGATGTTGAAATCGCGCAGCGACGGCGGCTCATCGCGCGGTTCGCTTTTGCGCCAGCCAAACAGGCTGAACCCGCCGCCCCGACGCGGCTCGGGCTCCAGATCGTTGGCGAAGCTCGGGCGTGTCTCTTCAAACGTCTCGCGGGCCGCTACCGGCTCCGGCGCTGGCGGCGCGCTTGCTTCCGGACGCGGCACGACGGGGCGACGCGCAGGCGCTTCGTTGGCGCGCCGCGCTGGCTCAATCACCGTCTGCTGCGTGACGATCGCTTCGTCATCGATGCCCGTCGCCACGACCGACACGCGGATCGAGCCTTCAAGCGTTTCGTCGAACGTCGAGCCCAGAATGATGTTCGCGTTCGGATCGACTTCGGCGCGGATCTCGTTCGCGGCCTGGTCAACTTCGTAGAGCGTCATGTCGAAGCCGCCGGTGATGTTGATCAGCACGCCCTTGGCGCCGCGCATCGAGACGATATCCAACAACGGGTTCGCCATCGCGCCATGCGCCGCTTCCAGGGCGCGATTAGGCCCACGGCCCTCGCCGGTGCCCATCATCGCGGTGCCCATTTCGGCCATCACGGTGCGGACGTCGGCGAAATCGAGATTGATCAGGCCCGGCATCACCATGAGATCGGTGACGCCGCGCACGCCCGAATAGAGCACCTGGTCGGCCAGTTGGAAGGCTTCGGCGAAGGTCGTGCGTTCGTTGGCGACGCGGAAGAGGTTCTGGTTCGGAATAACGATCAGCGTATCGACGTGCTTGCGCAGCTCCTGCACGCCCTGCTCGGCGAGTTGCATGCGGCGCTGGCCCTCGAAGTGGAACGGCTTAGTGACGACCGCGATCGTCAGGATGCCGCGCTCGCGCGCCGTGCGCGCAATCACAGGCGCCGCACCCGTACCCGTCCCGCCGCCCATGCCGGCGGCGACGAACACCATGTGCGCGCCTTCCAGAAACTCGATGATCTCCGGCTGGCTTTCCTGCGCCGCCGCTTGGCCGACTTCCGGACGCGCGCCGGCGCCCAGGCCCTCGGTGATCGAATGCCCCAATTGCAGGCGGTTCGGCGTGCGCGCGCGCGTCAGCGCTTGCGCGTCCGTATTGGCCACGACGAACTCAACGCCCTGCAGATTGGCGTCGATCATGTTGTTGATGGCGTTGCCGCCGGCGCCGCCGACCCCGAACACCACGATACGTGGCTTCAGATCGTTGATCGTGGGCGCGCCATACTGGTTCATTGCCTGCTCCAAGGGCGACCGATTCTCACGATTCGCCCAGGCTCGCACTGGCCCCAAAAACAGCTTTGCGGGCGCAGCGCTTAAGCACTCGTTAAGACTCCGAAATAGTCGCGGCGGTTTTGCGGCGCCAGTGCGGTAGGTCACACCGCACGTCTGGGGAAAACGCCACGATTTCGGCGGCCCAAACGCAAAGCGGCGGCGGACCAGAGTCCGCCGCCGCCAGCATTCAGCGCTCCAAGCGCGAAACGTTTAGGCCGCTTTCAGGTTCGCAGCCGAGTCACGGCCTTGACGGTCACGCTCAAGATCAAACGAGACCTTCTGGCCATCGTTCAAGGTGGACATGCCCGAGCGCTCAACGGCCGAGATGTGCACGAACACGTCCTTGCCGCCGCCGTCCGGCGCGATGAAGCCAAAGCCTTTTTGCGAATTGAAGAACTTAACAGTACCGACAGCCATTTGCCTGCCTCCATGAGAATTGCCAGCGTGGACCTTCCACGTCAGGCGCCGATTTTTCGAGGGAAACAGCAAACATCCGGCGCGACAGCGAGGATCAGAGCGTGACGCGACGAGTATCGATGGAAGTCATATGGGCGTTCTCAGCGTAAAAGCCAATGCTTAACCGCATTTCTTTTCAGCCATCCGCCGCTGGCGCTTTCGCCAAGGCCACGACTTTGGCGCTGCGAATAAAGTTTTCGATGTCACGCGCCTCGTGCGGCGCCGGTTCGCGATCATCCACCATCGCAGCCTGATCCACGATCAAGTCCTGCAAATCTTCCGGCAAAGCATCCCATTGCAGCACCAAAGCGCCGCCGAGCCTTCGGAGCACGTGTTCCTGATCCGCGCGATACTTCACGGTTTTCGCCACAGCTTGCGGCGGCCCTGGCGTGTAGGGCTTGTGGCCGCGCATCATAATTGCACCGTTTCAAGGCGGCTTTCATCCATGATGCGATCGAAAGCTTCGGCGTCGTTCCTGACGCGATATTGCTGGCGACCGGTTTCATTCGGCAGCGCGTTCACAATCCGATACGTGCCAGAGGGCGCCGAATACGCGCCTGAGCGCACGATGGATACGCGCTGTCCCGCGCCAAACTTCGTGTGCGCCATACCTTGATCCTTTTCTTGAAACGCGCGCTCCGATGACAAGCACACCGACGCTGCGAGTCCAACATGGGGCGCGCGAAAGAAAATACAAGTAAAAGCTGCGAAACTTAAGCCTTTCGCGCGAAAAACGTGCTAGAAGTGACAGATCAATACAAAGCACATGCTTTCGCGTCGCACCGCTTGCGGCGCCAGAGCCTGTTTCTGGAGGCTCGCATGACCCAATTGTCCGACCAATGGCGCCTAGATGTCGTCGCCAATACAGATCGTCTCATCGGAATCGCCATGCTTCGAGTGCACGACACGAATGAAGCGCACGTGATCGTGCATGATGTGATGTGGCGCGCCATGACCGACATGCTGGCGCCCGTCTCGGCGGTTCAACTCGACGTGGCGCTCGACCACGCGTTGGCGGCGTAGCGCCTAGCGGGATGAATCCACGAACCGCGTCATCGCGCTCGCGCCCACCAACGGCGCAAAGAACGGAATGAACGAACACGCAAGTCCAATCAGGAAGACGGACAAACCCTTGCGTCGGCGCAACGCCACCGCGTCCGTGAACGACATCCGCCGCACCGCCGTCATCGTCGCGTATTCCCGCCCCATCAAGAACCCGTTGAGTCCGTAAAACACCAACGCATTGACCACCGGGATCAAATAAAGCGGCAGCACGATCAAATTGGCGATCAGCGCCGGAATGCCGATGCGCAGTCCGTTCAGCAGCCCATGATGCAAAGGCACGCCGCGCGCGCCCGCGATGCCGAGCTTCTTCTCCACCCGCTCAGCCGCGATATCAAACAACGCCCCGCCCACGATCATCGACACCGCTGGCGACAGCGCAATCGCCAGCACCACGACCGCGATGGTCGCCGCGAACTCCCCCGCCGTTGACAAATAGCCCAGCCAGCCTGCGCCATCGGGGATTAGCGGCACGACCCAGCGGATGATCCCCGTCGCCGCGCCGATCGTGATGGTCAGCGCCACCACCAGATTCAACAGCGCCAGCCAGGTCAACCGGCCGAAGATCACGTCCTTCAAACCGCCCAAAATCGCGGCGAATGCATTCGTCATCAAAAGCCCTCGATGCGCCGTTTGGCGCTTGACGGAGTGATACCGGGTTCGCAGCCTCAATCCAGAGGGAGAACATGACCGACCAAGACCAAAGCCTGCGCACGCAAGTGATCGACTGGGCGAAGACCATCGCCGGGGCGTTCGTCGCCTATACGGCCTTCACCACCGTGGCCTTCGCCAATTATCGCATTCCATCCGAAAGCATGGTGCCGCATTTGGAAGTGGGCGACCGCGTCGCCGTGTCGAAATACGCTTATGGCTACAGCCGCTATTCGCTGCCGTTCAACGCCGCATCCTTCCTGCCTGCGAGCGCGCATCGTCTCCTGCAGCACATGCCGCGCCGCGGCGACGTTGTCGTTTTCATCCATCCTGTGTCGGGCGAGACCATGATCAAGCGCGCTATCGGCCTGCCGGGCGATGTGATCGAGGTGCGCCGCGGCGATCTGATCATCAACGGCGCCGCCGTCGAGACCTCCCCGCGCCAGCGCGTCACCCGCGCCGCGTTCGAGCGCGGCGCTGAAACCGCGCAGCGCTACGACGAGATTCTGCCCGACGGCTTCCGCCACGCCACGCACACGCTGAGCAACGACGCCCCGCTCGACAATTTCGGCCCCTACATCGTGCCCGAAGACCACATCTTCTTCATGGGCGACAATCGTGACAATTCGCTCGACAGCCGCTGGGACGGGATGGGCGCGGTGCCGCTGGAAAATCTCATCGGCCGCGCCGAGATCGTCTATGCCACCCCGCCGGGCCGCGACGCCGAAATCCCGCGCTTCCTGCGCCCGCTGCATTACTGACGCGCGCGCTGCACCATATAGACGCCGAACAGAATGAGCGCCGCGCCGGCCAGCGCGAGCGGTCCCAGCGCCTCGCCGAAAAACACCCAAGACAGCACCGCTGCCGAGAGCGGCTGCATCCAGAGCAAGATCGTCGACACCACGATCGGCAGCCGTCCCACGCCATAGGCGATCAAGCCTTGCGCCGCCGCCTGCACAATCAGGCCAAGCCCGATCAGCGGCAACCAGCCTTGCCAAGTATTCGGCAGCAGGCGTTCGCCCAGCACCAAGCTCGCGCCCAGCGCAAACGCCATCGCCGCCAACGTCGCCCACAGCATCACGCCGCCGGTGGAGACGCGCGTCGCGATCGAGCGCACGATCAGCAGATAGGCCGCGTAGCCTGTCGCCGAGATCAGCCCCAGCGTATCGCCGAACCAGCCCAGCTCAGGCGTCGGCCCCGCGCCCGCCCGCGCCCGCGCGATCGACAGCGTCAGCGCGCCCAGCAAAGCCAGCGCCCCGCCCCACCAGATCCCGGCTTGCAGCCGCTCCTTAAACAGCACCCAGCCGAACGCCGCCGCGAAGATCGGCGTCATATTGGAGAACAGAGTGGCGTTGGTGACGGTCGTAAAGTCGAGCGCCGCCGCCCAGAGCCCGACCTCGGCCCCGAAAAACAGCCCCGCGAGGAGGAGCCAGCCGATCTGACGACTCGTTCCGGCCCGCTCCCGACCAGATATTGTGGCCCATACCGCCAGAATCGGCAGCGCGAGGGCGAATCTCCAGAAATTTGTCGCCTGGGCGTCGAGCTCCGAGAGGCGCACGAAGATCGGCGACAGCCCCAACAGGGCCGCCCCTCCGGCAGCAGCCAATACCGCTTTCGTCCCCCCGCGCGCGTCGCTCATCGCGCGCAAAAACGCCGGAAATTACTGGCGCGCAAGGGTGCAAAGATGGGCTGCAGACCCTCCGGAATCGGCGCTCTATGGTTAACCGCCATTCACCGCCCCCGGCCCAATCTTCACAGATTCGACACGCAAAAATGGGCTGTCGGCGACCTTCGCCATTGACCCTGCATTAACCGATGGCATCACTATATATAGCGGTACGGTTCGCCTCGGCACGCAACCAGGTGTGGTTTGGGCCAAGAGCGAGTCGGGTTAACACCGAGTTGAAACTGGGGGCTGACGAATGCAGGCAAGAGCGGAAAAAGCGGGGGTCCACCGCATGGGCGAGGTCCATCGCGGCAAACCCAAACCCCTGCGCCCGCTGAAGGTCGTAGAGAAGGTCAAGATTGATCCCTCGCGCGATGCGCTGCTGACGGAATTCGGCAAGACCACCCTGACCGACCGCTACCTGCTGCCCGGCGAGTCCTACCAGGACATGTTCGCGCGCGTCGCCACCGCCTTCGCCGACGACATCGGCCATGCCCAGCGCATCTACGATTATATTTCCAAGCTCTGGTTCATGCCGGCCACGCCCGTTCTCTCGAACGGCGGCGCCGAGCGCGGCTTGCCGATCTCGTGCTTCCTCAATGCTGTCGGCGATTCACTCGACGGCATCATGGACACCTGGAACGAGAATGTGTGGCTCGCTTCGAATGGCGGCGGCATCGGCACCTATTGGGGCGGCGTTCGTTCCATCGGCGAAAAGGTCGGTCAGAACGGCCAAACGTCTGGCATCATTCCGTTCGTGCGCGTGATGGATTCACTCACGCTCGCGATCAGCCAAGGCTCGCTGCGCCGCGGTTCGGCGGCTGTGTATCTCGACGTGCACCATCCTGAGATCGAGGAATTCCTCGAAATCCGCAAACCGGCCGGCGATTTCAACCGCAAAAGCCTCAACCTTCACCACGGCCTCAACATCACCGACGAATTCATGATCGCGGTGCGCGACGATCTGCCGTTCGGCCTGCGCAGCCCGAAGAACGGTGAAGTCCTGAAGCACGTGAACGCGCGCAAGCTGTGGCAGAAGATTCTTGAGCTCCGCCTGCAAACCGGCGAGCCCTACATCGTCTTCTCCGACACCGTGAACAAGGCGATGCCGAGTCACCAAAAGAAGCTCGGCCTGAAAGTTCGCCAGTCGAACCTGTGCTCCGAGATCATGCTGCACACCGGCATGGATCATAATGGCCGCGAACGCACCGCCGTCTGCTGCCTCTCTTCGCTGAACGCCGAAACCTTCCTCGAATGGGAGAAGGAAGAAGGCTTCATGGAAGACGTCTTCCGCTTCCTTGATAACGTGCTCGAAGACTTCATCCAGCGTGCGCCGCCGGAAATGGAACGCGCCATCTACGCCGCCATGCGCGAGCGTTCGGTGGGCTTGGGCCTGATGGGCTTCCACTCGTTCCTGCAAAAGCAGCACGTGTCGATGGAATCGGCGATGGCGAAGGTCTGGAACAACAAGATCTTCCGCCACATCCGTCGCGGCGCGGACGCGGCCTCGGTGAAGCTCGCGCAAGAGCGCGGCCCCTGCCCGGATGCGGCCGAAGTCGGCGTCATGGCCCGCTTCTCGCACAAGCTCGCGATCGCGCCGACGGCCTCGATCTCGATCATCTGCGGCGGCACGAGCGCCGGCGTCGAGCCGATCCCGGCCAACATCTACACCCACAAGACGCTCTCGGGCTCGTTCGCGGTGAAGAACCCCTATCTCGAGCAATTGCTCGAAGAAAAGGGCAAGAACACTGAAGCCGTTTGGTCGTCGATCCTCAAGAACGAAGGCTCAGTGCAGCACCTCGATTGCTTGACCGAAGACGAAAAGAGCATCTTCAAGACCGCCTTCGAAATCGATCAACGCTGGATCATCGAACTGGCCGCCGACCGCACGCCTTTGATCTGCCAATCGCAATCGCTCAACGTGTTCATCCCGGGCGACGTCGATAAGTGGGATCTGCACATGCTGCACTGGATGGCGTGGGAGCGCGGCGTGAAGAGCCTCTATTATTGCCGCTCCAAATCCGTGCAACGCGCAGGATTCGCCGGCGAAGAGTCCAAGGCCGACGCCGCCGAAGCGCCGACCATGTCGTCAGTGCGCACCGATTACGAAGAATGCTTGGCCTGCCAGTAGCGCGCACCTTCCCTCTCTCCCTTGCGGAGAGGGGGCCAGGGGGTGAGGGGCGTTAAGCTGCCGCCATGCATCGCGTTTGGAATTTGGGTTGGAAGTTCTGGCGCGGAGGGCAACCTCCGCGCTTTTTCTTTTGCACGCCCCACCTAAAGCCGCGCTAGCATCTCCGCGCTCGCAGCGTCGGCGGGGAAGAACGTCTCGATCGCCAACTCATCGAGCGTCACATCCTGCGGCATGCCGAACAGCGTCGTCACCCCGAACATCGAGAGCACGCCCGCCGCGGTTTTGAGCTTGAGCGGCGTGATCACGGGCGCCGCTTCGCGCAAGGGCGGCGCATGCGCGCCGTGCGCTGGATAGGTGCGCAACTCCGCCAGCAAATCCGTGAGCGCCGGATCGCCAGTGACGTCGACCTGCCGCTCCAGCCGCGCGAAAATATGCGCGCGCCATTCGCCGAGATTGAGGATGCGCGGCGCCAACCCATCGGGATGCAAGCTGGCGCGCAGCACATTCGCCGGCGGCGCGAGCAAGGCCGGCGCGACATCGCCCATCAGCTTCAGCGCGGACTCATTGGCGGCGACCAAATTCCAGCAGCGATCGATCGCCAGCGCCGGGTTTGGCGCATGCGCCTTCAGCACCAATTCCATCGCCGCGCGCACGGCGGCCAAATCGGGATCGTCGAGCGCGCGTTCGCCAAAGCGCGGCGCAAAGCCGGCCGCCACCAACAGCGCGTTTTGCGCCCGCAGCGGCAGCTCCAGATGCTCGGCCAATTGCAGCACCATCTCGCGCGAGGGCGCGGCGCGGCCAGTTTCGACAAAACTCAGATGCCGCGTGGAAATGCCGGCCTCGCTCGCCAGGTCGAGTTGGCTCATGCGCCGGCGCTGCCGCCACGACCGAAGGTGTTCGCCAAAGCTCTGTGCGTGCTGCATGGCGAGCAACATACCGCGCCACATCATAGACGCCATTACCTCGCGCGTAATCGCCGGCGGCGGCGCGCCGCGTCATCTTCCGCACATCAACCCAGGAGGACCCACATGCACTCGACCTTCATCCGCCGCGTTCTGCTCGCCGACGCGCTCATCTCCGCCGCCGCCGGCCTTGTCATGATCGTCGGCGCGGGTGCGCTCGCGCCCCTGCTCGGCCTGCCGCTCGAATTGCTGCAAGGCGCGGGCGTCATCCTGATGCCTTGGACGCTGCTGCTGCTCTGGCTCGCCCGCGCCGCCGCCGTGCCGCGCGCCGGCGTGCATGCGGTGATCGCCGTCAATGCCGCCTGGGTGCTTGGCTCGATTGCGGTGCTGTTCGTATTTGCGCCCTCGCCGTTCGGCTACGCTTTCGTCATCGCGCAAGCGCTCGTCGTCGGTGTTTTGACCGAATTACAGCTCGTCGCCCTGAAGCGCGAGCCGGCGGCGGCGTAAGCCGCGACGCGCGGCGGGCGACCTCCCACGCCCGTCGCGCGTTTCGTTCCCGCCGCTCAAGCCTTTGTGATCGCGATTTGTGTGCCCGCGGTCACAGCCTGCATCCAATCGGCTCCCTACATTCATCCTCGGATCAGGAAACGCATTGGCGTTTCGGGGAGTTAGGGAGCCATGTCACGCTTAGTCGCCTCCGGGTTCGCCACGGCCATCGCGCTCGCGATGCTGGCTGGCGCGGCGATCAAGCCGGCCGCTCCCGCCGCCGAAGCGGCGCCTGTCGCGACCGTCGCCTCTGCGCCGGGAATCGCCCCTGGCCAATGCCAGATTCAATACGACGCGCTCCCCGCTGCGCATCAACCGGCGGCGATGGAATGCGAACACGCCGATTGGCTCGCGCAACGCTGGGGCGGCCGCGTCATGGAAAGCACCAGCGACGGCCTGATCGAACGCGCCGCGTACGAGGGCGCCAACGATTTCACCAATGTGCCGACCGCCGCATTGCCGCGCCCCGGCTATTGCCGCGCGTGGTTGGACGATGTGGCCGCGCACGACCAACCGGCGCAAAGCGATTGCCGCGAAGCCCGCCGCTTGGCGTCGAGCTTGGGCGGCCGCGTAATCTTCATGCCGCTTTAAGCGCGCATCGCGCCAAAAATACTCTGATGGCCGCGAATGATGCCCGCGATCGCTTCGGGATCAGGCTCAAGCGACCACTCGCCACGATCATAGGTGCCGCCCAACACGATCCCGTCGCGTCGGCCAAACATGTACCCTTCTTGCGCGATCGTATTGTAATCGATCTCCGGCTGCGGCAGCAGGATCACGAGTTGGCCCCGCACCGGCGTGATCTCGGCGTCGCCAAACAACGCCCCGGCGCCCAGCCCCGTGCAATTGAAGATCGTCCGCTCCGGCAATTCCTGCACCTGCGCCACGTTCTCGAAGGCGCGCACCACAATCTCGCCGCCCGCCCTACGCACGTCCGCTTCGACCCGCCGCAGATACAAAGGCGTCTCGATCATCATCGTGTCGAACTGGCGTACGTAGCGTTTCGGAAAATTGTGCTCGCGCGGATCGAGATCACGCTGATTGACCACGAGGGCCCGCATCGGATCGTTCTCTCGCGCCGGATATCGGGTGATCGGCTCGTCGGAGAGATTGTAATTGCGCTCCCAACTCACCCCATAAGCGTCGCCGACCAGGCTCTGGTAACGCCGGAACGCGAATTGCGCCGCCGCCAAATGCTGCGCCAGATATTCGGGCGTCGCCACGCGCCAATCATACACCGAGGCGGGCCACCATTGCGCGCCCGCCACGTTCGATGTCGTGTTCGGCGACAGCTCGCGCGCATAAACGCGCACATTCGCGCCGCGCTCTTGCAGCAGCCGCGCCGTCGCCAAGCCAACCGCCCCGCAGCCCAAGACGGCGCAATCTGGCTTGGCGGGATCAAAGCCCAGATCAACGGCCAGCTTCGCGGTGCCCCACGACAGCGTAATGCCGCCGCCGCCATGGCCATAATTGTGCACGAGCACCTTGTCGCCCAATGCTTCACGCGCGACGCGAAAGCCGCTCGGGCGATACGGGCGCAAGCCCACATCGATGCGGATGATGCGCTCTTCGGAAACATGCACCGGCGGCAGCACCGCGCGGTGCGGCGGCGCACGCCCGAGATCACGCGCCAAGCCCTCGCTAAATCCGCGCGCCGCCGCGCACGAACTCACAAGCCCCGCGCCGCCAAGCGCTAAAACCCTACGCCGTGTCTGCATGAGGCACGAGGTATCAGGTGTCGGGCGTCAGCTCCACCCTTGACACCCAACAGCCAACACCTGACACCTGCGCCAATGCACGGGCATCACGGTCACGCTCACGATCATCATCACGATCACGCGCACCCCCACCCCGAGCCTTCTGACAAACGTTATACAATCGCCATCGCGCTGAACCTCGGCTTCGTCATCATCGAGGCGGCGGCAGGCTTCTTCGCGAACTCAACCGCGCTGCTGTCCGACGCCGCGCACAATCTTTCCGACGTCTTGGGGCTCGCGCTCGCGGGCGGCGCGGCCTGGCTGGCGCAACGCCAAGCCGGCGCGCAACGGACGTACGGCTATGCCAAAGCCACTGTGCTCGCAGCCCTCGCCAACGCGCTCGTGCTCGTCATCGCCTGCGGCGGCATTTTGTGGGAGGCGACCTCGCGCTTCTTCCGCCCTGAGGAAACCCAACCGCTTTTCGTGATGGCGGTCGCCGCGATCGGCGTGCTGATCAACGGCGGGACCGCGATGCTCTTCCTCGCAGGCCGCAAGCACGACGTGAACGTGCGCGGCGCGTATCTGCACATGCTGGCGGACGCCGGCGTCTCCGCCGCCGTCATCGTCGCCGGCGCCGCGATTTGGCTCAGCGGCGCCAATTGGATCGATCCCGCCATCTCCGTCGCCGTCGTATTGCTGATCCTCTGGGGCACGTGGGGCCTATTGCGTGAATCCCTCGACCTCGCCCTCGATGCGGCGCCCGCGCACATCAATGTCGGCGAAGTCCGCGCCTTCCTCATGGCGCAGCCCGGCGTCACCGCCGTGCACGACCTGCACATCTGGGCCATGGGCGCGACCAAGCCCGCCCTCACAGCGCACCTCGTCCGCCCCGAAGGCGGCGACGATGCATTCTTGAGCCAACTCGCCGAGACGATCAGTGCGCGCTTCGGCATCAAGCACGTCACCATCCAAATCGAACGCGCCCAACGCGACGATTGCGTGGACTGCCACTAACGCCCTGCATGCTCCCCCGTTTAGGGGGGAGCTGTCGCGAAGCGACTGTGGGGGCGGCGGCGCGCGCAGCAGGCGGACCTCCCCCTCCGGCTCGCTCCGCTCGCCACCTCCCCCGCAAGCGGGTGAGGATTTATTCCTCGCTCCACGTCTTCAGCAATTGGTGCGCGATCGCGAATTGCGGCGGCGCCCAGGCGTCGGGGTGCTTGGCGGCGATCAGCAGCTTGGCTTCTTCGCGCGTAAACCAACGCCCACTCTCAAGTTCGGTCGTATCCACCGTTTCGCGATCGTCTTCGACCTCGCAGAGCACGCCGATCATCAGCGAGTGCGGAAACGGCCAAGGCTGCGTCGAGTGCATACGCACCTCGCGCACCTTCAAGCCCGCCTCCTCCAGTGTTTCGCGCGCCACCGCTTCTTCGATCGCCTCCCCCGGCTCGATGAACCCGGCGAGCGCGGAATGCATGCCCCGCGGCCAAGCGCGCTGGCGGCCCAGGAACACCTTCTCGCCAAACGTCGGGACCATGATGCAAACTGGGTCGATACGCGGATAATGCTCCGCGTTGCAGGTCGGGCAATCGCGCCGCCAACCGGCTTCCACGATCAAGGTCGGCGTTGCGCAATTCGCGCAATAGCTATTGCGCGCGTGCCATTCGAAGATCGACTTCGCCGGGCCAAGAATGGCCAGATCATCGCGCGACAGACGCGGCCCGAGCGCGCGGAGGTCTTCAAAGCGACCGAGATCACCAAGCGGCGCGGGATCGGGAATATCGAGTGCGAAATACGCCGCACCGTTCGGGTCGATCCCCAGGAAGAGTAGGATCGCATCCGGCGGCGCGATGCGCGAACGCGCCGCGCCATTCAGCCAGCCCGGCGCTGCGACGCCGCCCTCTTCCATCACGAACGGCTGATGCCGGTGAAACGGCACAAGCTGCGTCTCCGGTGCATGGAGCGCCGCCTCCAGCCACGCCTTATCGCGCCGGTGATGACCGGCGCGATCAAGCGGCGAACGCGTGAACGCATTCGGATTATGCGGCAGCAGCATCAAGCGGGCCGACGGAAGCGCAGCACGAACTGATCCGTGCGGCCACGAATGTCGCCTTCGAACACACGCAGCGCGTGGTCGTCCGCGGGGTTACGCAGCACCTGACTTTCTTGGTCAAGCACAAAGCCCGCGGCGGTGAGGTCAGCAACAACCTGGTCTTGCGCGATCCGATGCAGCGTATTGGTCACAGAGATATCGCTCCCAGCCGCCGCCGCGTGATCGATGATCACCAGCACACCACCCGGCTTCAACGCCGCGAACATCTCGCGGTTCAAGCGCGGCACATCAATGCTGAGCTGCGGCAGGTAAAAGTCGTGATAGATTTGCGAAATGAAGATCGCATCGAG